>CAXBNO010000039.1:0-12066 GCA_963976775.1 uncultured Kordiimonadales bacterium | reverse complement strand
GGCGGCCGGGAGGGGGAGAGGGACGGAACAGACCGCAATCAACTCGTCAGTACCCCATGGCCATGCCGTCCTTGCGGGGATCGGAACCGGCGGCGAGGGTGCCGTTGGCATAGTCGATCATGATCGCCTGACCACCGCCCCAGGGCATCTCCGGCTCGTTGGTTTCATGGCCCAGGGCGGCCAGGCCCGCCACCACGTCCCGTGGCAGGCTGCGCTCCACATCCAGCTTGCCGCCAACGTGGAAGGCGCGGGGGCAGTCGATGGCTTCCTGCACGTCCATGCCATAGTCGTAGATGTTGGTCAGCACGTGCGCGTGGCCGACAGGCTGATAGCCGCCGCCCATGACGCCGAAGGAAATCTCGCAGCGCCCGTCCTTCAGCGCCATGCCGGGGATGATCGTGTGCATCGGGCGCTTGCGCGGGGCGATGCAGTTGGGATGGCCCGGTTTCACGACAAAGCCGGCACCCCGGTTCTGCAGCAGCACGCCCGACTTCGGCGCGGTCTTGCAGGACCCGAAGGCGAAATACAGCGAGTTGATGAAGGAGACGCAGTTCAGGTCCCGGTCCACCACCGTCAGATAGACCGTGTCGCGGTACTGCGGCCCGGTCGCCTGGTCGTCGTCGGGCATGGCGTGGCTGAGCGAGATCCGGTTCCGCAGTTCGTCGGCAAATTCGCCGGACAGCAGCATCTCCACCGGCACGTCGGCCTGGCGCGGGTCGGCGACATGGCGGTCGCGGGCGGCAAAGGCCAGGCGCGTCGCCTCCGCCTCGATATGCAGCCGCTCGACGCTTGTCGGGCCATAGGCCGACATGTCATAGCCCTTCAGGATGTTGAGCATCAGCAGCGCCGTGATGCCCTGCCCGTTGGGCGGGATCTCGGTGATCTGGCGACCGGCATACTCGCTGGAGATCGGATCGACGTACTCGCAGCGCTGGGCGGTGAAATCGTCCAGCGTGTGGGTCGCGTCGATGCTGTTGAGATAGCTGACGATGTCGTCGGCGACGGGACCGGCATAGAAGCCGTCGCGCCCCTCTGCCGCGATGCGTTTCAGCGTCTCCGCCAGTTCCGGGGACTGCCAGGTCTGCCCGGCCTTCGGGCTGGCCCCGTCCCGCAGGTACTGCGCCGTGGCGTTGGCGTCGCCGCTGAGCCGTTTCACGTTGCGCGACCAGTCGACGGAGACGCGCGGGGTGATGGCAAAGCCTTCCGTCGCATAGTGGATGGCGCGCTGCAGCACCCGGTCGATTCCGAAGCTGCCGTGATCCTCCAGCAGGCGGCACCAGGCATCGACGGCACCGGGGACGGTCACCGAATGCGGGCTCTCCAGCCCGATCTGACTGATCCCCTGCCCCAGCAGATGCTCGGCGGTGAGTCCCTCCGGCGCGTGGCCGGAGCCGTTCAGGCCGATCACCGGCCCCTGCGCCCCCTTCTGCAGCAGCACGAAGCAGTCACCGCCGATGCCCGTCGACATGGGCTCCACGACGCACTGCACGGCGCAGGCCGCGACCGCCGCATCAATGGCATTGCCCCCCGCCTGCAGGATCTCCATCGCCGCCAGGGTGGAGAGCGGATGCGACGTCGCCGCCGCGCCGTTGGTGGCATGAACGACCGAACGGCCGGGCTGTTGCAGATCACGCATGGCTTGGGACTCCCTCGGGCCGCGGATGTTTCTCTTCTGACTGTCTACACAATTTCGGGGCTGTTGCCAGCCATCGCCTCAGCCACGCATGGCATCCAGCTGGGCATCATAGCCGCTCGGATCGATATGCACGTCGATCAGTCGCGGGCCGGAAATCCGCGAGGCACTCTCCAGCACCAGGGCCAGTTCCTCCGACCGGCGCACGGTGGCTCCATGGCAGCCCAGCGCCTGTGCCAGCGTGGCGAAATCGACGGGGCGTGATGCGACACCGGCCTGCGGGCGCTGCTGCTTGCGCTGCTTGACATCGATCAGGCTCAGCAGGGCGTCGTTCAGAACGATGACGGTGATGTCCAGCCCGTGTTCCGCCGCCGTTGCCAGCTCCGGCAGGCACATCATCATGCCGCCGTCGCCGGTGACCGCGACAACGGGCCGGTCGGGTTCGTGCAGGGCGCTGGCGATGGCCACGGGCAGCGCGTAGCCCATGGTGGAAAGGCCGTTGGATTTCAGCACGCCGCACGGCTCATCCGCCATCCAGCGTGCCAGGGTCGGGAACATGTGCGCCCCGGCATCGACCGTCAGTCGGGTACCCGCAGCCGCGGCGCGCTGAACGTCATCGATGACGAAGTCGGGGGAGATCCCCTCAACATCCGGGTAGGCAATGCGGTGGCGATAGGCCGTGCGCAGCCGCGCCAGTTCATCACGGTCCCAGCCGGGCCGGGGCGACGCCGGGGTCGTTTCAGCCAGCATCTGCCGCAGGTCGCCGACCGCAATCGCTTCGGGCTTCGGATAACCCCCCGCCGCCGCCCAGTCCCAGGTGGACAAGGCAACGACAGGTGCGGTGTAGCTCCAGACACCGGGAATCATCTCGATCGGATCATGCCCGACCATGATGATCAGATCGGCGGCGGACAGGGTCGCGGCCTCCGCCGTGCCGCCGGTGAACTGCGCCACCAGCAGGGGATCATGGTCGGAGATCACGCCCTTGGCCTTGTAGGTGGTCAGACAGGCCGCACCAAGCGCATGGGCCAGGGCACGTGTTTCATCGCCCAGGTGCCGGGCCTGCAGACCGACGATCATCACCGGCTTCGCGGCCCCGGCGATGCGTTGTTTCAGGCTCTCCGGCACGGCGCCTGAAACCGGTCCGGTCGCGGCATGGGGAACAGCGGGCGCATCGACCCCGGCCTCCGCCGCAACCATGTCCAGATGCACCGGACCCTGCGGTTCCTGCACGGGCAGGTCCAGCAGCGCCGCCAGCTCGCCCGGGTCGGTATCGGGACGGATCCAGCGCGCGGCCTTCGAAACCGGGGTGAACCCGGCGGGCTGGTCATAGATCTGGTGCCAGGTCGGGCGCGCGGCGGTCGGCTCGATCCGGTCAGTCAGCAGCACCAGCGGCGACCGCTCCAGCGATGCGTAGGCCATGCCGTTCATCGCCGCCGCCGCCCCCGGCCCGACGCCGGTCAGGGCCGCGCCGGGCGCACCGGAAAGCTCGCCCGAGGCTGCGGCCATCAGCACGGCGGAAGTCTCGCTTCGGGTCAGCACGAACCCGACACCCAGCCGACCGCATGCCTCGATCAGGTCCAGACTGGAGCCGCCGCCGGGCACGCCGAAGATGTGTCGGGTACCGCGTTGCTGCAGCGCCGCGACCAGCCGTTCCGCCAGTGCCGTCATGTGTCGAACCGGGGCGGCTTGATCCCGGCCATGCCGGAGACGAAGTCCAGCAGCGCCGAGAAATCCCGCTCGCCAAAGCCCGCCGTGCCCTTCGCCGCGGTCAGCGCCTGCGCCACGGCGGAACCGGCGATCATCGGAATTCCGGCCTCCTTCGCCGCGTCCAGCGCCAGCGCCACATCCTTGTGCGCCAGCCGGATGCGGAAGCCGGGATCGGTGTCATCCACCAGCACCTTGTTCGGCCAGGCACTGACCAGATGGCCGTTGGTGGCGGTGGTGCCGTTGATCACGTCCAGTGTGGAACGGATATCCAGCCCGAAGGCCTGCGCCAGCGTCACCGCCTCCGCATTCACCTGGCAGACGGAGATGGCGATCAGGTTGTTGACCAGCTTGGTGCGGATGCCGCTGCCCGGTCCGCCGCAGTGGTGAATGGTGCTTCCCATCCCCTCCAGCACCGGTTTCACGCGGCCGAAGTCATTGCCAGAGGCCCCGACCATGAACAGCGACTCGCCCCTGATCGCATGCGCCACCAGCCGCCCCACAGGCGCGTCGGCGAATCCGATCCCGGCCTCCGTCAGGGCGGTGAACAGGCGATCCGTGGTGGCGGGCGCGATGGTCGACATGTCGATCACCGCCATGTCCGGCCGCCCGCTCTCCCGCACGCCGCCGGGGCCGAGCAGCACCGCCTCCACGTCCGGCCCGTCGGGCAGCATGGTGATCACCAGATCGACCGCCGCCGTCAGTTCCGCCACCGACCCGGCGACCGAGGCCCCCAGTTCGGCCAGCGGCACGGTCTTCGCGATATCGGTGTCATAGACGGTCATGTCGTGTCCCTTGCGGGCCAGATTGGCCGCCATGGGGCCGCCCATGGCCCCCAGTCCGATGAAACCGATACGATCCGCCATGCTCAGCGCCCTCCCCCGAATCCAGATGCGGGAAGGGAAGCACGCAGCGGCGCACCTGTCATCATCCCGTACGCATTTCGCCAGGGGGGCGCATCAGGTCGCCGGGAAAGCAGTGCGTGACGCCTGGACGGACTTCCCTGCCGTGGCCATCGTGCTAGAAGAATGCCATGGACCAATCGAACGACATCACCCTGCCACCCGGCGGCGACTGGCCGGTGTTTCAGCCCGGCTGGGTCTGGCTGGCCGGTGCCGGGCCGGGCGACCCCGGCCTGCTGACCCTGCACGCCCTCTCGGCACTGCAGCAGGCGGATGTGATCGTCTATGACGCGCTGGTGGATTCGCGCATTCTCGGCTGGGCCCGCACCGGCACTTTGGTCGAATTCGCGGGCAAGCGCGGCGGCAAGCCGTCGCCGAAGCAGCGCGACATCACGCTCCGCCTCATTGCGCTGGCACAGGCCGGCAAGCGGGTGCTGCGGCTGAAGGGCGGTGACCCCTTTGTCTTCGGGCGGGGCGGGGAGGAGGCGCTGGCGCTGGTGGAGGCGGGCATTCCGTTCCGCATCATCCCCGGCGTCACGGCAGGTGTCGGCGGCCTGGCCTATGCCGGTATTCCCGTGACCCACCGCGACGTGAACCAGTCGGTCACCTTCCTGACCGGGCATGACCAGAACGGGCTGACCCCGTCGAAGGTCGACTGGCATGCCATAGCAAAGGGCTCCCCCGTCATCGTCATGTACATGGCGGTGAAGCACCTGGCGCAGATCGCCGACAGCCTGATGGCCGGAGGCAGGGATCACCATGAACAGGTCGCCATCGTCACCGACGCGACCCTGCCCGGCCAGCGGGTCGTCGAGACAACGCTGGCAGAGGCGGCGGCGACGGTGGCGCGGGAGGGGCTGAAGCCCCCGGCGCTGGTTGTCGTCGGCGGCGTGGTCGGCCTGCGATCCGCCCTGAACTGGATCGACGGAGAATTCGCCGATCCATCCGTGATCACTGACAGGCTCGGTCGGCGCGACCAGCAGTCCGGGTGAGCCGGGACCTGGCACGCGGGCTGATCCTGGCGGCACCGCATTCCGGCGCAGGCAAGACCAGCCTCACCGCCGGACTCCTCGGCGCACTGAAGCAGGCGGGCGTGAAGGTTGCCGCGGCCAAGTGCGGCCCCGACTACATCGACCCGACCCTGCATGCGGCGGTCCTGGGACAGGACTCCGTCAATCTCGATCCATGGGCCATGGACGCAGGTACCCTGCGGGCGCTCGCGGCGCGGCAGGCGGCGGGGCATGACCTGCTGCTGGTGGAAGGCGTGATGGGCCTGTTCGACGGCGGCGCGGATGGCACGGGCTCCACCGCCGACCTGGCGGCGGCGCTGGATCTGCCGGTGGTGCTGGTGGTCGATGTGGCGCGGCAGGCCCAGTCGGTCGCGGCGCTGGTTGAAGGTTTCAGCCGCCATCGCAGTGACATCCGCCTCGCCGGCCTGATCCTCAATCGCGTGGGCAGCGCGCGACATGCGGACATCCTGAAGACCGCCCTGAAACATCTCGACATCCCGGTGCTGGGCGCGGTACCGCGCCAGAGCGGAATCGAACTGCCGTCCCGCCATCTGGGGCTGGTGCCGGCGGCGGAACTGCCGGACCTTGAAACACGACTGTCGTTGCTGGCCGGGACCATGAGGCAGGCGGTGCCGCTGGAGGCTCTGCTGGCGGTGGCAACGCCCCTGCCACAGCCCGGCGCAGCAGCACGGATGCTGCCGCCACCGGGTCAGCGGATCGCACTGGCGCAGGATACGGCGTTCTGTTTCATGTATCCGCATCTGCTGCGGCACTGGCGCGAGGCCGGGGCGGAGATATTGCCCTTCTCCCCCCTCGCCGACCAGTCCCCTGACACGGGGGCGGATTTCATCCTGCTGCCTGGCGGATATCCGGAACTGCATGCGGGCCGTCTGGCGGCAAGCACGCGTTTCATGGACGGGCTCCGCCACGCTGCCGCAACGGGGAAAGCCGTATATGGCGAATGCGGTGGCTACATGGTGCTGGGGGGGAGCCTGACGGACAGCGACGGTCACGCGCACCGGATGGCCGGACTGCTGCCCGTTTCAACCAGCTTCGCCGCGCGCCGCCTGCACCTGGGCTATCGCCGCCTGACGCAGGCAGGACATCTGCCCTGGCCGCATGATCTCGTCGGGCATGAATTCCACTATGCCACGGTCCTGCATCAGGGCGCAGGCACACCCCTGTTTCAGGCCCGCGACGCCCTGGGGCACCTACTCGATGCCATGGGTCGGGTTTCCGGTTCGGTGAGCGGCAGCTTCGCCCACCTCATCGGACCGGCAGAGGTGGCCTGAGGACCGACGGGCTCAACCCATCTGCCACATGATGCTGCGCAGGATCAGCCAGACGGAGCCGACGATCAGCAGCAGGAAGGTGACAAGCGCACCGCCGAACCGTCCGGGCGTGGTACCGGAGGCCTTCGACAGGCCGCTGGCATGCGCGATGCGGGACAGGAACAGCAGCGCCCCGAAGACATGCAGGGCAATCGGGTTCTCACCTGCCAGTTCCAGCAGCAGCAGGATCAGCAGGGCCGCCGGGACATATTCGATGAAGTTGCCATGCGCCCGGATCAGGCGCGCCCCGGTCTCGCTGTCCCCGTCGCCGATACCGACGCCGGTCTTCCGGCGGAAGCCGATGACCCGGAAAGACAGGACAACAAGCAGCAGGCCCAGCAGGCCGGTATAGAGCATGGTGACAGTGGGAATCATGCAGGCGTCTCCTCGGGCGACAATGACAGTGGCGTCGGCAACCCTCCCTGATAAGGTTTCCGCACACAACCAATACTACGTCCCGGGGGAGCGGTTGGATGCCTGCCGACAGGCAGTGGACCACCCCCCGCTTCCGAACCGCAACAGACACGGGTAACTGACATGACAGCACGTATCCTCGCCTTTGCCGGAAGCATCCGCCGCGATTCCGTCAACCGCAGACTGGCGCAGGCCGCCGCGCGTGGTGCGGAGGCCGCAGGAGCGGAGGTAACCTGGCTGGAACTCGGTGACTGGCCACTGCCGATCTATGACGGCGATCTGGAGGCCGACAGCGGCTTCCCCGGGAATGTCATCGCGCTGAAGGACCTGTTCGACGCACACGACGGGCTGCTGATCGGCTGTCCGGAATACAACAGTTCCATCACGCCGCTGCTGAAGAACACCATCGACTGGGTGTCCCGCCCCATCGAGGGCCGACCGCCGCTGCACGCCTTCCAGGGCAAGGTCGCCGGTCTGGTCGCCGGATCCGGCGGCGCGCTGGGTGGCCTGCGCGGACTGGTGCATGTCCGCGCGATCCTGGGCAATATTGGTGTGCTGGTGGTGCCACAGCAGCGGGCGCTGAGCTGCAACGCGGATACCTTCGACGCCGACGGCAATGTCCGGGATGAGGCGGCCCGGAAGTCCATCGAACTGGTCGGCAGCCGCGTCGCAACCGTCGCGGCGGCGCTGAAGCAGGCCTGAGTCCGCTGCCCTCTCCTTCCCCCTCGACGGGGGAAGGCAGATGATCACCAGGCAAGGGAATTCGGGCGCGGTTGCCCTGCCCTGAGCGGGGAGTCTTTCCCGTCTGCAGCAAATCGGACTACCATCCCGGGAAACATGTCCTGGGGAGGAACGATCATGCGGATGGGTGCATACAAGGGCTTCGAACTTTCGCTCAGCGATCCGGGCATCCTGTGGGTGACCCTGAACCGGCCGGAGCGGAAGAACGGCATGACGTCGGCCATGAAGCGGGACCTGATCGAGGCCCTGACCCATGCTCAGATGGACGATTCGGTCCGCGTCATCACCTTCATCGGCAGCGGCGATTCCTTCTCTGCCGGGGACGACCTGAAGGGCTATGCCACCGGCATGCGGGAGGAAGCGGGAGAGGTGCCACTGATCCCGCCCGGCCATGACACCGGCATCGGCACCTATGACGGACTGCGCTGGATCTCGCAGCAGCTCAACACCACCATTCGCCAGATCGACAAGATCACAATTGCCGCGATCAATGGTGTCGCGATCCAGACCGGGTTCTCGCTGGCCCTGTCCTGCGACTTCCGCATTGCCGCAACGACCGCGCGCATGGGCAGCGCCACCCTGCGCTTTGCCCTGTTGCCGGACGAGGGCGGGCAGGCCCTGCTGGTGCAGCATCTGGGCCTCAGCCGGACCATGGATTTCCTGATGCGCAAACGCATCATCACGGCGGCGGAGGCGCTGGAAATGGGGCTGGTCAGCAGCACCGTCGCGCCCGCCGACCTGAAGTCGGAGGCAGAGGCGCTGGCGCGGGAGATGGCGGAGGGACCGCAGGTCGCCATGCGGCTGCTGAAGCGCTCCGTCTACAATGCGGCGGAGATGACCTGGCCACAGGCACTGGACGACATCGCGGGCAAGACGGCAATCGTCGATCACCACCCGGATTCGCGCGAAGGCGTGGCATCATTCAAGGAACGCCGCAGCCCCGCCTTCAACGCCTGGCTGGATGACAAGGCGCGGGACGCCGGATGACCGACCCGGCCCCTGGCGATGACAGGCTGATCCTGTCCGGCATTCGCGTGATCGACGCCGCGACCTGGATTGCGGGACCGACTGCGGCCACCGTCATGGCCGATTTCGGCGCGGATGTGATCAAGGTGGAGCCGCCCGGCGGTGACGGCTATCGCCGCCTGAACGACACGCCCGGATTCCCCGTGGCCGATACCGACTATGCCTGGCAGCTCGACAACCGCAGCAAGCGCGGCATCACCATGGACCTTGGCCTGGACAGGGATCAGGAGCGGTTGCAGGCGCTGGTGGCCAGCGCCGACGTCTTCGTGACCAATCACCCGCTGCCGGTGCGACGCAAGTTCCGCCTGACATATGGCGACCTGTCGGCCCTGAACCCGCGCCTGATCTATGCCTCCCTGACCGCGAAGGGCGAGGTTGGGCCGGAAGCGGATGGCTCGGGCTTTGACCTGACGACCTACTGGGCGCGCTCCGGCCTGATGCATCTGGTGCGTCCGGACATGGCGGGGCCGCCCGCCACTTCGGTTGCGGGCCAGGGCGACCACCCGACCGGCATCTCCCTGTTCGCGGCGGTCATGCTGGCCCTGTACGAGCGGACAATGACAGGCAAGGGGCGGGAAGTTCATACCTCCCTGATCGCCAACGGACTCTGGTCCAACGCCGTGCTGACCACCGCCTCCCTCGCCGGGGCACCGATGAAGAACAAGCGCCCGCGCCACGACCCCTGGACCGCCATGGTGAACTACTACCAGACCCGCGACGGGCGCTGGTTCATCATGTCGGCGCTGGATCCGGACCGGGACTTCCGGCGCCTGACCGAAGTCATCGAACAGCCCGGCCTGCTGACCGACCCGCGTTTCGCCACGGTCGAGGCACGGGCGGAGAACGCCGTAGCCCTGACCGAGGTATTCGATACCGCCTTCCGCCAGCGTGACTGGGCCGAGTGGCAGGTCCGGCTGGGCGAGACCCGGCTGGCCGTCGGTCCCGTGCTGACGCCGGACGAGTCAGCCACTGACCCGCAGGCCCTGGCTGTCGGCGCGATTCGCGACACGGATGAGGGCGCGCTGCTGCCCCACCTCATCGACACGCCGATCTGGGTCACCGGCCAGCACAAGGTCGCCCCCCGCCGCGCGCCCGCGCCGGACGAACACGGAGACGCGATCCGCGCCGCGCTGGACACGGGGCACTCACCCTGGGAGGGATAGGTACGAGCGCCTCCGGCGGACCCGCACCAAGGCGAATGCTCAGAAGTCGAACAACTCGCTCAGAAACGATTCCTTCTTTTTGCGGTATGGCCTTCCGCCTTGACCATTGCCGTCCCGGTCAGACGGACGGTACTGCGGCTCGTGTGACCGACCTTCGGATGGCCGACCTTCGGCTGATCGTTCGATGATCTTGTCCAGTTCGCCTCGATCCAGCCAGACACCCCGGCACGTCGGGCAGTAATCGACTTCCACGCCACTGCGTTCGGTCATGACAAGGGCTTCGCCGTCAATTGGGCATTTCATGCTGGTTGGTCTCCTGAACCGATCCTAGCGGGCTGTTTCTCCGACCCCGATATGGTTGCCAGGGAAACCGGTTCAACCGTCCCGACTGTGAAATGCCCCAGCGACATGCGCCGGACATCCGGTCTGCAAGATCAGACTGCCGGCAAGAGCCAGCATCGCAAGGCAATTCTCAGGACAGACACCGGGGTGTTGCCGTCGAGGTGACGCCATGGATGTCACGCCGCCGTCTTCGTGTCCACGATCTCGACGATGTCGGCCATGATGGCGGCGAGGTCGAAGTCCTTCGGGGTGTAGATTCCGGCGATACCGGCGGCCTTCAGGCTGGTGGCGTCGGCTTCGGGGATGATGCCGCCGACGACAACGGGAATGTCGCCCAGGCCTTCGGCGCGCAGCCCCTCCAGCACGTCGCGGGCGAGGGCGGCGTGGCTGCCGGACAGGATCGACAGGCCGACCAGATGCACTGCCTCCTCCAGCGCCGCATCGACGATCTGCTGCGGCGTCAGGCGGATGCCTTCATAGACCACTTCCATGCCGGCATCGCGGGCGGCGACGGCGATCTGTTCGGCCCCGTTCGAATGGCCGTCCAGCCCGGGCTTGCCCACCAGGATCTTGATGCGACGTCCCAGCCGTGCCGAGACTTCCTCCACGCGCTTGCGCACGTCCACCAGGCTGGCGGCTGCGACACCGATCGCGCCGCCGACACCGGTCGGTGCGCGGTATTCACCGTAGATGTGGCGCAGCGTGTCGGCCCATTCGCCGGTGGTGGCGCCAGCCTTCGCGGCGGCGATGGAGGCCTCCATGATGTTGCGGTCCTCGCGCGCGGCCCGGTCCAGTTCGGCCAGCGCGGTCTCCACCGCCTTACTGTCGCGGCCCTCGCGCCAGGCCTGCAGGGCCGCCACCTGATCGGTCTCCGCCGCGTCATCGACGGTCATGATGGCATCCGCCGAATCGGCCAGCGGTGACGGTGCGCTCTCCGTGAAGCGGTTGACGCCGATCACCGGAATGTCGCCGCGCATGATGGCCTGCACCCGCCGGGCGTTGCTCTCCACCAGGGCTTCCTTCATGTAGCCGCTCTCGACCGCCGCCAGGGCACCGCCAAGCCTGTCGATGGTGGCCAGTTCCTCCCGCGCCGTGGCCTTCAGTGCCTCCACCTTGGCATCGATCACGGGGGAGCCGTCGAAGATGTCGCCATATTCCAGCAGGTCGGTCTCATAGGCCAGGATCTGCTGCAGGCGCAGGCTCCACTGCTGGTCCCAGGGGCGCGGCAGGCCCAGCGCCTCGTTCCAGGCCGGCAACTGCACGGCACGGGCGCGGGCGTTCTTCGACAGCACCACGGCCAGCATCTCGATCAGGATGCGGTAGACGTTGTTCTCCGGCTGCGGCTCCGTCAGGCCCAGGCTGTTGACCTGCACGCCGTAGCGGAAGCGGCGGAACTTCTCCTCCTCCACCCGGTAGCGGTCGGCCAGCAGTTCGTCCCACAGGTCGACGAACGCGCGCATCTTGCACATTTCCTCGATGAAGCGGATGCCGGCATTGACGAAGAAACTGATGCGCCCGGCAACGGCACCGAACATCTCCACCGGGACCTCACCGCGATCCCGCACCGTGTCCAGCACGGCAATGGCGGTGGCCAGCGCGAAGGCCAGTTCCTGCTGCGGCGTCGCGCCTGCCTCCTGCAGGTGGTAGGAGCAGATGTTGGTCGGATTCCACTTCGGCATCTCCGTCACCGTGAAGCCGATGACGTCGGAGATCAGTTTCAGGCTCGGCGCGGGCGGGAAGATGTAGGTGCCGCGCGAGAGATATTCCTTCACGATGTCGTTCTGCACCGTGCCCATC
>CAXBNO010000038.1:0-12180 GCA_963976775.1 uncultured Kordiimonadales bacterium | reverse complement strand
CTGGCCTATTTCGGGCTTGGCCTGTCGCCAACGATCGCACTGACGCTGCTGGGCCTCGGCTTCCTGCTGGGGGTCACGGTGCTGACCAGCCAGGCGGATGGCGCGGGCGAGCCGGAGCGCGCGGGCCATATCTGGCACGTCGGACTGGGCCACGCGCTGGTCGTCGGAACCGTCTTCGCCATCGTCTGCCAGTTCGGCGTAGCGATCCTGCTGGCGCTGGGTCAGGCCCCCGACCTGTCGGAGGGCGCGGGGCGGGTCATGCACATGCTCGGCTGGGGCCTGCCCGCCGTGATGATCTTCGTCGCCTGTTCCTTCTTCCTCGAAGGAGTCAGCCGGCCGGCCCCGGGCATGATCATCATGCTGGGCGCGAACGTGCTGAACTTCGGCCTCAACTGGCTGCTGATCCACGGCAATTCGGTCGCCGGCATCAGTTTCAGCGATGCCATGGGCGCGGAGGGCGCGGCGCTGGCAACCACCATCGCCCGCTGGGCCACCGCGCTGATCGCACTCGCCTATATCTGGTTCATGCCCAGCCGCGACCGCTACCGCGTGCGTGGCGGCGGTCCCTCGGCACCTGACGCCGGCAGGCGCATCCGGCGCATCGGCTATCCGATGGGCCTGGGCATGTTCATCGAGACGGCTGCCTTCATGGCCATGACGCAGATGGCGGGATACCTCGGCAAGGCGGAGGTCGCGGGCTATCAGATCGCGCACAATCTGGTCGCACTGGTCTTCATGTCGGCAATCGGCATCGGCGCGGCGACCGGTGTGCGCGTCGGCAATGCCGTCGGGCGCAACGATCCGCACGGGGTGCGCATGGCAGGTGGCGTCGGCGTTGGCCTGGTGGTCATTGCCATGATCCTGCTCGGCGCCTGCTTCGTCCTGGTCCCTGACCTGCTGACCAGCCTCTACACCTCTGACGCGGCGGTGGCGGCAACGGCGATCGGTGCCCTTGCGGTCGCCAGCAGCATGATGATCTTCGACGGATCGCAGGGCGTGCTGGTCAATGCACTGCGCGGGCTTGGCGATGTCTGGTTTCCCATGGCCGGGCAGTTCGTCGCCTTCTGGCTGATCGCTACCCCCATCGCCTGGATGCTGGCGTTCCACATGGAATTCGGCACGCCGGGCCTGATGGGCGGCATCTACGCAGGCTGTGTCGCGGCGACAACCATCGCGGCCCTGCGCTTCAACGTGATATCCCGCCGACCGCTGCGCCGGATGTAAGAGGGAGCGGACTGGTTTGTGGTCCCCGGCCTGCCCCTGAATCGCCGCAATCCTGACCCGTTGCGGACCAGCTTTCGTCAGAGACAGGACCATGCAACGATCCGAGACCGAACGACCCGAGGGGGAACTGGGGATGAGTGACACGATCGCGCTGGTCGATGACGACCGCAACATCCTGACATCCGTGGCCATCGCGCTGGAGGGTGAGGGCTTTCGGGTCCGCAGCTTCTCAGACGGGGCGGAGGCGCTGCGCGGGCTGACCGCGCAGGCCGTTGACCTGGTCGTGCTGGACATCAAGATGCCCCGCATGGATGGCATGGAGACGCTGACCCGCCTGCGCCGCACCTCTGATGTGCCGGTGATCTTCCTGACTTCGAAGGACGATGAGGTCGACGAGGTGCTGGGCCTGAAGATGGGGGCGGACGACTACATCAAGAAGCCGTTTTCCATGCGCCTGCTGATCGAACGCATTCGCGCGGTCCTGCGCCGCCGGGAAGCCGCAGCCAATCCGTCGGAAGACAATGACCGGAAGGTGATAGAGCGGGGCGATCTGACCCTGGACCCCAATCGCCACCATTGTGAATGGCGCGGCAAGGCCGTGAAGCTGACCGTCACGGAGTTCCTGATCCTGGAATCACTGGCGCAGCGACCCGGCCATGTGAAGACCCGCGATCAACTGATGGATGCGGCCTACGAGGACAATGTCTACGTCGATGACCGCACGATCGACAGCCACATCAAGCGCCTGCGCCGCAAGTTCAAGGTGGTCGACGACGAATTCGCGGCCATCGACACACTCTACGGCGTCGGCTACCGGTTTCGCGAAACCTGATCGGGCCGTTTCCGCTTGTCACCCCTCGCCCGCCGCATACTGGCCATCAACCTGCCTGCTTTCCTGGTGCTGGTCGGCGCGTGGTTCTATCTGGACTGCCGACGGCCGAACGGCAGGTGGAACGCCGCGATCTGCCGCCCCCAGGTGACCTGATGGACCCGCTGGGGCTGCTCAGTGTCGTGTGGGACCGTGCAATGAACCTGATTCCCCGCCGCGGCGACTATCCGGTCTATCGCGAAATCCATGGCGGCACCGTGCGCGACTGGCCCGAGATTGCCTTTGCCGCACAGGGGTTCGAGGTCAGCCAGGTGTGGCGCACCTCTGGCGGGCGTCTCGTGATCGGCGTGGCCGTACCGGTCAGGGCGCTGAAGCGCGTTCTGGGCGCGATCGTGCTCACGGTCGATACCTACGAGATCGACGATGCCGTGCGGCGGGAGCAGGCGGCGACCATGGCGGTATTCGGCGTGGCGGCGCTGATCACGCTGATGCTCTCGCTGTTCCTCTCGCGCTCCATCATCCGTCCGATCCAGCGCCTGTCGCGCGCCGCCGACCGGGTGCGGTCAGAGGGCGGCGGCCACGATGCCATTCCCGACATGAAGGCACGGCGCGACGAGATCGGCGACCTTTCTGTCTCACTGCGCGCGATGACGGAGGCCATCAATGGCCGCGTCGGCGCCATCGAGGCCTTTGCCGCCGACGTGGCGCATGAACTGAAGAACCCGCTGACCAGCCTGCGCAGCGCTGTCGAGACGCTGGAACGCACAGACAAGCCGGAGGCGCGCAAGGAACTCACGCGCATCGTCCTGGAGGATGTGCGGCGCCTCAACCGCCTGATCAGCGAGATCTCCGACGCATCACGCATCGACGCCGAGATGGGCCGGATCGAGCGAGAGAGCGTGGATGTCGGCCAGATGGTTCTGGCCCTGCGCGAAATCCTGCAATCCACCTGGACCAACGTGCGCATCGATACCGACGTGCAACCGGGCGCGGACCTGCAGGTGATGGGGGCGGAGCATCGGCTGGGACAGGTACTGCGCAACCTGGTCGACAATGCGGTTTCCTTCAGCCCGGAGAACGGGCGGGTCATGATCCGTGTGGCGGCGGAAGGGGATCAGGTCGTGCTGGCGGTCGAGGACGAAGGTCCGGGCGTGCCGGAGGAGGCGCGGCTGAAGATCTTCGAGCGGTTCTATTCGGAGCGCCCGGTGGGCGAGGCCTTCGGTACCCACTCCGGCCTCGGCCTGAACATCTGTCGCCAGATCGTCGAGGCCCATGGCGGCAGCATGAGCGTGGAGAACGTGAAGGATGTCGGCAGCCACGGCCTGCTGATGGGCATTCGCGGCGCCCGGTTCACCGTCCGTCTGCCGCGCGTGGGCGGCAAGCAGAAGTAGTCACGAACGCCGACCAGGCGGCGCGGATCAGAAGCCGAGCTGCCTTGCCGCCAGATCACGCATGATCTCCTCCGCCCCGCCGCCGATGGCATTGACGCGCACTTCCCGATAGATCCGTTCCACCTTCGGTCCCTTCAGATAGCCTGCGCCGCCGAAGGTCTGGACGCCTTCGCGCGCGCAATGCTCCATCGTCAGCGTTGCCTGGTTCTTCAGCATGCAGATCTCGGCCACCGGGTTGTCGCCCTGGGTGATGCGCCATGCCAGTGATTCAAGCATCGCCTGCGTGGCATTGATGCGCATCGCCATGTCCACCAGCTTGTGGCGCACGACCTGATGGTCGATCAGCCGCTTGCCGAAGGTCTGGCGCTCCTGCGCGTAGGCGACCGTCTCGTCGTAGCAGACCCGGGCAAAGCTGGTGCAGCTCGCCGCCATCATCAGACGTTCGTAGTTGAAGTTCTGCATGATGATGCGGAACCCCTGGTTCTCCTCCCCGATCAGGTTGCCGACCGGGACCCGCACATCGTCGAAGTACAGGGTCGCGGTGTCGGAGGCATGCCAGCCCATCTTGCGCAGCGGCGTTCGGGTGAAGCCCTCCATCCCCGCCTCGATCAACAGCAGGGAGACGCCCCCCATGCCCGGACCACCGGTCCGCACCGCCACCGTGATGAAGTCCGCCTGCATGCCGGAGGTGATGAAGGTCTTGGAGCCATTGACGACATAGTGGTCGCCATCGCGACGTGCGGTGGTCTGCAGGTTGGCCACGTCAGATCCGCCGGACGGCTCCGTGATCGCCAGCGCCATGATCTTCTCGCCCGACAGCACCTGCGGCACGATCCGCCGCTTCAGTGCGTCGGAACCGGCACGCACCACGGGCGGCAACCCGATGGCATGGCTGCCCAGGCTGGCACTGACGCCGCCCGACCCGGCACGCGCCATCTCCTGACTGGCGACGATCATGTAGAAGACGTCAAGACCCAGGCCACCCACGTCTTCCGGGTAATGCGCCGCGAAGAAGCCCATTTCCGCCGCCTTGCGATAGAGCTCGCGCGGCAGGCGTTCTGCCGCCTCCCATTCCTCGACATGCGGTTCGATCTCTCGTTCGGTGAAGCGGCGCACGGTGTCGCGCCAGGCCTCATGATCCTCGTTCAGGAACGGACTTGGTGGCTGGTTCGGTATCATCCATGGGCCTCCCTGGCTGCCAGTTGCGCCCGGACCGGCGCAATCACGTCGCGCGCCATGGTCTCCAGGCTTTCCACGGCATCCATCAGCGATGTGCCGGGCAGCTTCGGCTGCCAGACCAACCGGTCGAGCTTCATCGATGCCTGACCGGAAACGATGTCATCGACGATACGGTCCGGCGGCCCGATCAGCCAGCGCCCCTCCACGAAGTCAGGCGAGAGATAGTCCGGATCGTCACGGGTCATGGCCCGCTTCTGGCCGGTCTTGGGATCGCGCCAGGTCAGTCCTGTCCGTTCCGGCGCGTATTGCTGACGATAGACCAGATCAATGGTGGCTTCGTGCCGAATCAGCGCATCCTCCACGGACCCGCCGAAGAAGACCTCCCGCAGGATCGCATGCGGCAGCTTCGCCCGCCCCTGCTGCGCGGCCTCCTGGTCGAAATCATGGAACTGCCGCGCCGCATGCTGGTCCTCGACCAGAGGTGAAATCACCAGTCCACCGCCGTGCCGCACGGCACGGGCACGCGAAACAGGTGCGGCAGCGCCGATCCATAACGGTGGCGGTCCCGGCCTCACCGGTGCGGGGCACAGGCGCGCGTTCGCTGCCTGATAGATGTCGCCGGAATAATCGAAGGCGTCCCCCGTCCAGGCAAGTCCCAGAACGTCGAGCGCTTCCTCGAACGCTCGGGTGCGGTGCCGGTAATCGGCACCGACTGCCGCGAATTCCTCCGGCCGGTAGCCTTGTCCGAGACCGATCTCCGCGCGCCCGCCGGACAGGTTGTCGAGCACGGAGAGATCCTCTGCCAACCGCATCGGATGACCGTAGAGCGGCGCGATCGCGATGGCCTGACCGATGCGACAGCCGGGTGCGGCGACGGCAAGCGCGGCACCGGCCACGATGGGTGACGGGCAATAGCCGTCTGCCTCCCCGTGATGTTCACTGACCCAGATGCTGTCGAGGCCGAGCCTGCTGGCCTCCGCCGCCAGTTCCAGCGCTTCACCATAGACCTGCACGGATGTTTCTCCCGCCCCTGCATGCGCCTGCAGGCTGAGCGAGATTCCGAACTCGAGCGTCATGTCTGTGTAACCTCCCCAAATTCCACAGCGACCACAGCCGCCATCCTGCGCCCCGCTGCACCATCGTGGCAAGCCATGCGCATGGCAGGTTGCTGGCTAACGCATTGGCATCCCGCCCCGAACAGGCTCACCATTTCTTCCCCCCCTGTTCTGCAGGGACAAGCATCGATGGGAGTCACCCATGACCGACCCGGAAAAGAAACCGGCTGCCTATGCCTCGCCACCATGCTTCATGCATGAGGTCGATCCGGCATGGTCCGGCGTGGCACCAGACACGGAAGGAACCAGCATGAACGATCAGGCCTCCCCCACGACCCTGAGCACAAGGGAACTCGAACAGGCCGGAATGCAGGCACTGCTGAACCTCCCCGATGCTGTGGTCCTGTGCGACAGGAAAGGCATTGTCACTCTCTGGAACGACGGTGCAGCACGTATCTTCGGCTACAGCGCCACCCAGGCGCTGGGCCAGTCCCTGGACATCATCATTCCGGAACGCCTGCGCGAACGACACTGGAAAGGCTACTTCGCGATGCTGAAGACCGGGAAGTCGACCCATCAGCCCAGTGAACTGCTGAACGTTCCGGCGCTGACCCGCCTGCGGCAGACCATATCGATCCAGTTCACCGTCGTCCCCGTCTCGGACAGCGATGGCAGGATCACCGGAATTCTCTCCATCATGCGCGACATCACAGAGACCCGTGACGAGTTGCGGCGACTGAGAACCCTGGAGAACGCACGCTGACCGGGGCCTCGCGCCCCCACACCCTCAGTCAGCCCCGAAAGGCCCTGCGCAATGCCGCGGCAATGTCATCCATGGCAACATGGGCGATACTGACGACCCGCCCCATGCGCAGGAAGCCGTGGATCATCGTGGGATACTCGACCATTTGCACCGGCACGCCTGCTTCCCGCAGGCGCCCGGCATATGCGACCCCCTCATCACGCAGGGGATCATAACCGGCGACCTGCACGAACGCAGGCGGCAGCCCCGATAGATCCTCCGCCAGCAATGGTGAGGCATCCGGATGGGTCCAGTCTGCCGCGTCCGGCATGTACATCCCGCGAAACAGATCCATCGTTGCCTTGGTCAGCAGGTAGCCGGTGCCATTTTCCTCAATGCTGCCGCCCTCCGCCGTGAACCGGGTCGCGGGGTAGGTCAGGACCTGCAGGACAATGGCCGGGCCGTCACCGGCATCGCGCAGACGTCGCGCGGTCACGGCCGCCAGATTGCCGCCGGCACTGTCCCCGGCAAGTGCGAGGCGGTCGGGGTCAATCCCGAAGTCAGCCGCATTGTCGGCGATGAACCGCGTCGCGCGCTCGCAGTCGACCGGAGCGGCGGGAAACGGATGCTCCGGGGCCAGCCTGTAGCCCACGGAGACGAAGACGGCATCAGAGCGGAACGCCAATGTCCGGCAGACTGCGTCGTGGCTCTCCAGATCACCGATGACCCAGCCACCGCCGTGCATGAAGATCACCCCAGGTGCGGCATCCCCGATGCCGGGCGGATGGTAGACACGGATCGGCACCTCCGGATCCGAACCGGAGGCCGGAACAACAAGGTCCTCGACGCGGGCAAGCTCAGGCGTCGCCTGCGCAAATGTCTCCATCATCGATGCATAGCCGACGCGCATGGCCTGCGGTGTCGGTTTCTGGAACGCTGATCCCCCGTTCGCGGCGGCATCCAGGACTGTCTGGCACTGCGGATCGACTGGTGGACGTGAATGCAGCTGATCGGCCATTGTCTCCCCCTCCTCAGCTCAACGGAATCATGACATGATCGCGGAACGCGGGACGTTCCGCCAGTCGCGCATGGTAATCCACGACCGCAGACAGGTCGGGACGGTCGATCGGCAGGTTGAGCCAGCGGTATGCCAGCGCCCCGGTCGGAATGTCGCCCATGCTCAGGGTCTCGCCCGCGACCCAACCGGTCTTGCGAAGCTGGGTGTCGAGGATGCCCATCTGCGCATTCAGACGCCCGACGGCGGCGTCGATGAGGGTCATGTTGCGATCCGCCTCAGGGGTGCGGATCAGCCCCAGGAAAACGGTGATGAGGTCCGGTGCCACGCTTGCAGCCTGCCAGTCCATCCAGCGATCCGCGACACTGCGTTCAGCGGGATCGGTCGCCCACAGGGCTCCGGTGGAATGCTTCGCACACAGGTAGCGCACGATGGCGTTGCTTTCCCAGACCGTGACGTCTCCGTCCGTGATCACCGGAACCCGCCGGTTGGGATTCATGGCACCGTATTCATCCGTATCGAGGCCACCGAAGGCACCGCCCACGCTGGTGTGCTCATGCGGCAGTCCCAGTTCGCCGACGGTCCACATGACCTTCTGCACGTTGATGGAATTCGTCCGTCCCCAGATCTTCAGCATCATCCCCTCCAAAGAAGCATTGCCCTGCCCAAGCTAGTGCGTTTGCCCGATCGGCAAAATCCCGGACGGCTGCAGGCCGCGGACCGTGACCCCGTGTGCGATGAATTCAGGTCTCCGAGCCGCGTTCTGCCGTAAACTTGGACAGATGCGCGCCCAAAAGATGATACACGCGCCCAAAAATTGCGCCATGTCATGTAGCGCTTGACTCATTCCAGCCGAAGCCAGACGCTTTTGTCATCATTCTGGAAAGTGCTCACATCCTGTGCATTTTCCGACCATCCGGAGTCAGCGTCCAGACGTGACCCACGGATGGGTGCCGGACGGAGCGGGGGGCGCAAATGGGCTGGCTTGTAGCAATCATCGTGGCGATCATCGTTCTGATCGTCGGTATCCTTTTCCTGAACCGGTTCTACCGGAAGGGCAGCCGCGAGGTCGCGCTGATCCGTACCGGTTTCGGCGGCCAGCGGATCGTGATGGAGCGTGGCTGCATCGCGCTGCCGATCATCCACCGCATCTCCGAAGTGAACATGAGAACCACGCGGCTGGAGATCGAGCGCAAGGGCGGTCGTTCCATCATCACCAAGGACAGGCTGCGTGTGGATGCCGCCGCCGAGTTCTACGTACGTGTGAACCCCTCCGAAGAGGGCGTCACCACTGCCGCGCAGGCACTGGCGGGCAAGTCGTTCCGTGCCAGCGAGCTTGCCGAGACACTGGAAGGCAAGCTGGTCGATGCCATGCTGTCGGTCGCCGCGCACTATACGATGGATGACCTGCAGGACCGTCGCGGCGAATATGTGAAGGAAGTCTCGGCGGCCCTGTCGCCGACCCTGGCGATGAATGGTCTGCTGCTGGAGAATGTCGCCCTCACCCGCCTGGACCAGACACCCTTCGCGGCGCTGGACGAGAACAATGCCTTCAATGCCATCGGCATGCGGCGCCTGTCGGAGATCATCGCGACCTCCAAGAAGGAACGGGCGGCCATCGAGTCGGAAGCAGAGGTGGCAGTGCGGCGCAGTCAGCTGGAAGCGACGAAGCAGAAGTTCATCATCGACCAGGAATCCGAGCTGGCCCAGCAGGCCCAGCAGAAGGAGATCGAGAGCCAGCGCGCCGCGTCGCAGGCGGAGATCGCGGAACAGCAGGCCCTGGCCGAGCGTCGTCGCGAGTCCGCCAGGATCGAGCGGGACAAGGTCGTGAAGGCTGCCGAGATCGACCGCGACCGCGAGGTCCGTCGCCTGGAAGTCGAGAGCGAGATGAACACCCAGACCGCGCGGCACGAACGCGAGGTCGCGCTGGCCGCGAAACGGATCGACGAGGCGAAGGCCCGCGCCGCCGCCCTGCTGGAGGAGGCGAAGAGGGTCGAGGCCGAAGCCGGTGTCGAGACCTCCCGCGTGATCGCGGAGGCCCGGCGGGCAAAGGAACTGGCCCTTATCCGCGCCCTGGAGGAGGCCGAGGTCGACGACACCCGGGTGAAGAGCGAGACGGAGACCATCATGGCCATGGCCAAGGCCAAGGCCGACGCCACCGACATTGCCTCCACCGCCAAGCGGATCGAGATGCTGGCGGAGGCGGAAGGCCGCAAGGCACTGGTGGAGGCGGAGAACGGCCAGTCGGAGCGGCTGATGCGCCTGAAGCTCGACATGGCGAAGATCTCCGCCCTGCCGGAAGTCGTCTCCCGCATGACCAAGCCGGCCGAGAAGATCGACAGCATCCGCATCAACCACATCTCCGGCTTCAATGGCACGGGATCGGGCGGCGGCGATGGCGATGCGGCGAAGGGCAGCGGCGGCAATGGCGGCGCACCGATCAATCAGGTGGTGGACAGCGTGCTCTCGATGGCACTGCAACTGCCCGCTATCCGGAAACTGGGTGAGGACATCGGCATGAATGTCGGCGATGGGCTGGCAGGCCTGTCCGGCACCATCGACAGCGACGGCACGTCGACGAAGTCTGGCGAAAAGGACGACTGAGCGAGCGTTCAGGTGAGGCGATGGCCCGATGGGTCATGACCGGACCATGCATGGTCCGTACAACAGGGAGCGGGTAAATGAGCACAACACGCAGGACATTTCTGAAGGGCACGGCGGCAACCGCTGCGGTGCTCGCATCCCCGGCGATCATCGGCAAGGCCGCAGCCGCCGACAAGATCAAGCTGGTCAGCATCCTGGACCAGTCCGGCGGACTGGACATCTACGGCAAGCCCATGGTCGCGGCGACCGAGATGGCCGTTGACGACATCAATGCGGCGGGCGGACTGCTGGGCCGTGAGGTCGAACTGAAGATGTACGACCCGCAGTCGTCCATCCAGTACTACACCCAGTATGCGACGCAGGCTGCGGCCTCCGACCGCGCGGACGTGGTCCATGCAGGCATCACCTCCGCCTCGCGCGAAGCGATCCGCCCGACGCTGGACCGTTTCAAGACACTCTATTTCTACAACACCCAGTACGAAGGCGGCGTCTGTGACCGCAACGTCTTCTGCACCGGCTCCACCCCGGCCCATACGGTCGAGAAGCTGGTGCCGCACGCGATGAAGAAGTGGGGCAAGAAGGTCTATATCCTGGCCGCCGACTACAATTACGGCCAGATCATCGCCGACTGGGTCGAGAAGTTCGTGCGGGACGAGGGCGGCGAGACCGTCGCCACCGAATTCTTCCCGCTGGACGTGACCAACTTCGGTCCGACCATCCAGAAGATTCAGGCAGCAAAGCCGGACCTGGTCTGGTCCGCACTGGTCGGTGGTGCCCACATCTCCTTCTATCGCCAGTATGCCGCGGCCGGCATGCACAGGAACATCCCCATCGCCTCGACCACCTATGGCGTCGGCAATGAGCATCAGTTGATGTCGGCGGAGGAAGGCGACGGCATCCTGTGTGCCTACAGCTACTTCGAGGAGATCGACACGCCGGAGAACAAGGCGTTCGTCGAGCGCTTCCGGGCGCGCAACGGCGGCGCGGCGGCACCTGCCCTGAACGAACTGGCGGTGCGGTCCTACGAGGGCGTGATGCTCTGGGCCCAGGCGGTGCGCAATGCCGGTTCCGTGGACCGGATGAAGGTGATCGAGGCGCTGGAAGCCCCGACCATGATCGACGGCCCCAGCGGTGCCATCGCGATCGAACCGACCACCCACCACGCGACCCTGAATACCTACATCGCGCAGGTGAAGGATCAGAAATTCCAGGTGCAGGAAACCTTCCTGGCGCAGCAGCCGACGGACACCATGCAGGTCTGTGACCTGAAGGCCAATCCGGACACCGTGAAGTTCTACTTCGAGAACGGTCTGGAAGCAGCCGGCATCAAGTAAGCCACCGATGGCGGACGGGTGGGCATCGCTCACCCGTCCGTTCCCATTCCGGATGCAGGGCTGGCGTTCGCGTCGATCCCTTGCTCGCTCGAAGTCAATGTTGAGGAATTTCGGACCTTGGACCTCTACATCGCCCTGGCCCTGCAGATCGTCTACGGCATCGCCAACCTGGTGCTGATCTCGCTGGGGCTGGCCATCATCTTCGGCATGATGCGGGTCATCAACCTGGCGCATGGCGAGTTCCTGATGCTCGGCGGCTATACCGTCGTCATCTCCACCAATGCAGGTGTGAACATCTGGCTGGCGATGCTGATCCTCGCCCCGCTGGTCGTCGGCATCATCGGCGTGATCGTGGAGCGGGTGATGATCCGCTTCCTCTATGGCCGGATGGTGGACACCCTGCTCGCCACCTGGGGCCTGTCACTTGTGCTGATCGGGCTGGTCACGACCATCTTCGGCGCGCAGACCGCCACCACGATCTCACCGCCCATCGGGGCAATCCAGATCGGTGACTTCACCTCCTCGGGCTACGAACTGTTCCTGATCGGTGTCACCATCATCCTCTCGATCCTTGCCTACTGCGCACTGAAGTACACCCGCATCGGGCTGATCGCGCGGGGCACCATGCAGGGGGCGGAGATCGCCTCCGCGCTGGGGGTTTCGACCAGCCGGACCTATGCCATCACCTTCGGTGTCGGTGCCGCCGTCTCCGGCCTGGCGGGTGGGCTGCTGGCTCCCATCACCGGCGTGCTGCCCTCCATCGGCGCGACCTATATCGCCAAGGCCTTCATCACCGTCATCTCCGGC
>CAXBNO010000037.1:0-12224 GCA_963976775.1 uncultured Kordiimonadales bacterium | reverse complement strand
CTTCGTAAGTGTGGCTGGCGAAGGTGAGCGGCTGCAGGTCTGTGGCGCGCAGGCTGATGCCCAGTTCCTCCGCGCATTCACGGATCAGGCAGGCTTCGGGTGTTTCGCCCGCCTCCACCTTACCGCCCGGAAACTCCCAGAGCCCGGCGAGGTTCTTGCCCGCCGGGCGTTCGGCCAGCAGCACGCGGTGATCACGCACAAGTGCTATGGCAGCGACGAGAACGAGTTTCATGGCCCGACCGATGAGACGACCGTCCCACCCCCAATCACGCCGCGCCCGGGGTTTACCCGGGTGCCCATGGTGCCGCGCCGGCGTGGGAGACGGGGCGCGGATCGAGTCCGCGAGCGTCGTGGGAGTTGGAGCGGGAACGGTCGGGATCACGAACGGTAGTCGGCGTTGATGTCGATGTAACCGTGGGTGAGGTCGCAGGTCCAGATGCGGGCGGTGCCGTCGCCGATGCCCAGTTCGACCTCGATATGAATCTCCTGCCCCTTCATGTGCGGGATGATGTCCGCTTCCCGGTAGTCCGGAGACAGGCCGCCGTTCTCGGCAATCGTGACGCCGCCGAAGCGGACGCCCAGCCGGGCGCGCTCGACCGGCTCACCGGACTTGCCGATGGCCATGACGACGCGGCCCCAGTTGGCGTCTTCCCCCGCAATGGCCGTCTTCACCAGCGGCGAGTTGGCGATGCAGAGCGCGATGGTGCGGGCGGAGGCTGCGCTGGTGGCCCCCGTGACATCGACCGTGACCAGCTTCGTCGCTCCCTCCCACTCGCGCAGCACATCCTCCAGCGCCACCCTGAAGTCAGCCAGTGCCGGGTCATCGGCAGAGCTGATGGCGGGCTGCCCTGCGGCCTTGCCGGTGGCGAACAGCAGGCACATGTCGGAGGTCGACATGTCGCCGTCCACTGTCACGCAGTTGAAGGTCCGGTCGGTGATACCGGGCAGCAGGGCCTGCAGCACCGACGCGGGCAGCGCGGCATCCGTCACCACATAGGCCAGCATGGTCGCCATGTTCGGCGCGATCATGCCGGAGCCCTTGGCGATGCCGTTGATGGTCACGGACGCGCCGCCGATCTTGACGGTTGCCGTCGCGCGCTTCTCGAAAGTGTCGGTGGTCAGGATTCCCGCTGCGGCTCCGGCCCAGCCATCGGCGCTGATGCTTGCCATGGCCTGCGGCAGGGCAGCCGTCAGCTTCGCGACCGGCAGCAGTTCGCCGATCACGCCGGTGGAAGCCGCCAGCACCTCATCAGCATTGCATCCGACCAGTTCAGCGGCAGCCTGCGCCGTAGCTTCCACGTCGGCCTCGCCCTTCACACCGGTGAATACGTTGGCGTTGCCCGCATTCACCACCAGCGCCCGCGCCTGCCCCTTGCCCAGGTGGCGCGCGTTCCAGACCACGGGTGCCCCGGCAGTCGTGGAAGTCGTCTGCACCCCGGCAACGGTCGTGCCCGGCGCAAAGCGGAAGAATGTCAGGTCCGGACGACCCTTGTAGCGCAGACCGGCAGAGATGCTGCCCAGCTCGCAGCCGTCGATCGGCGGCAGATCGGGCTGTGACTTCGGCGCAAGGGGCGAGACAGGCAATGTGGCGGCCATGAGGGTCGTCCTGAAAAGGAAAGTGAACTGGCAGGCGAAGGTACGTCAGAGGCTCGGGCGCGTACCGGCCACGGTCGTGCGGTGCAGCCTGCGGCGGAACCCGTCGTAGTCATTCATGGCATTGTGCTGGACGCAGCGGTTGTCCCACATGGTCAGCGTTCCGGGCTGCCAGCGTACACGGCAGGTGAACTCCGCACGGGTCGAATGTGCGTTGAGGAAATCCAGGATCGGGCGGCTCTCGGCCTCCGTCATGTCCTCGAACCGGATCGAATAGACCGGATTGATGAACAGCGCCTTGCGGCCGGTCTGCGGAACCGTCCGCACGGCCGGATGGCTGAGTTCGGCGTGTGCCTCTTCCGTGTTGATGATGGTCATGGCGCGCTTGGCGGTGCCGAACAGCTTGTTGTCGACGCCATAGGGACGCCGCGCGGAGTGGATGACCCGCATCCCCTCCAGCATCCGCTGCATGCCCTTCGAGAGGGTCTCGAACGCCATGTACATGTTGGCGAACATGGTGTCCCCGCCGAAGGGCGGCACTTCCTTGGCGTGCAGGATCGTGGCGCGCGGCGGCGCCTCCTGAAAGCTCCAGTCGGAGTGCCAGTTGCCCCCGAAGTTCTTCACGCCGATCTCGGTCGCCTCCTTGATCACCTCAATGACTTCAGGATGTTCGGGCATTGTCTTCACATATGGCTCGATACCGAATTCGCCGAACAGACGCGTGAAACGCTTCTGGTCGTCAGGCTCCAGATGCTGGTCGCGGAAGATGATGACGCAATGGTCGGCAAAGGCCTGCTCGATCTCCGCCACCACGGCATCGCCGAGGCCCGAGGTCAGATCGACACCATCGATCTCGGCCCCCATGATGCCGGTCAGCGGCGTGACTCTGATGTGCCTGTAGTCATGGTCCAAAAGTGCGCTCATGTGCGTATCCTCCGGCCCCCGTGTCTTGCGCTGGGGCTTGCCGTGGATTGTCCTGCCACGGAAGGTACAAGGCAAGGCCTCTGACGGATCAGGGTCACGCCCCCTTCTCCCAGCCCCGCTCCCCCTGTTTCCAGTAGGTCACGCTGTGTCCGGCCGAACGCGCGGCACGCCACCGGCCGCGGGCAGCGGCCACCGCGTCCTCGTCACGCCCGTCGAACAGGTCGAGACAACGGTCGTAGCCTTCCAGATCCGACGCTGCCACGCCATCGACCAGCAACAGCACGGTCGCCCCGGCTGGGTTGTCCGCGCCTGTGGTCAGCCAGACCGGCTGCGACGCGCCATGACCATCCTCCGAACAGCCATGCGGCAGGAAGGCATCCTTGCGATAGGTCCAGAGCAGGTCGTTGAGCGCCTTGACCCGCCCGTCGTCCCCTGCCCGCACCACCGCCTTCATGCCGCGCTCCACCACCTTTTCAAGCAGTTCCGGAAGCGCTGTTTCCAGCGGCTTCCGGGTCAGGTGATAGAAGGCGACGTCGGCCATGCTTGTCCGGATCAGCTCTCGTAGTAGCGCCTGACGAGCTCGTCCAGCAGCCGCACACCATAGCCCGTGCCGCCCTTCGGCGCGGTGGCGGTGGCCTTCTGCGACCAGGCGACACCGGCAATGTCCAGATGCGCCCAGGGCACATCATTGACATAGCGCTGCAGGAACTGTGCTGCGGTGATGGAGCCCGCGCCACGTCCCGTGCCGATGTTGCGCATGTCGGCGATCTGAGACTTCAGGTCGGCGTCGTAGTTCTTGTGCAGCGGGAAACGCCAGAGTTTCTCCTCCACGGTCTTGCCGGCTTCCAGCAGACGCTCCGAAAGCTCGTCGTTGTTGGAGAAAAGGCCGGCATGCTCCGATCCCAGCGCCACGATGATGGCACCGGTCAGGGTGGCCAGATTGACCATGAACTGCGGCTTGAAGCGATCCTGCGTGTACCAGAGCGCATCGGCCAGAACCAGCCGACCCTCCGCGTCCGTGTTCAGAACCTCGATGGTCTGGCCGGACATGGAAGTGACCACATCGCCGGGGCGCTGTGCGTTGCCATCGGGCATGTTCTCGACCAGGCCCACGACACCAACGGCGTTCACCTTCGCGCCACGACCGGCGATCGCGGCCATCGCACCGATGACCGCCGCGGAACCACCCATGTCCCACTTCATGTCTTCCATGCCCGCAGCAGGCTTCAGGGAGATGCCGCCGGTATCGAAGGTCACGCCCTTGCCGACAAAGGCGACGGGGGCGCTGTTCTTGCGGCCACCATTCCAGTGCATCACCACCAGACGGCTCTCTCGGGTCGAACCCTGACCGACACCCAGCAGCGAACCCATGCCGAGATTCTTCATCTGGGCCTCGCCCAGCACCTCGACCTTGACGCCCAGCTTGGTCAGTTCCTGACAGCGCTCCGCCAGGGTCTGCGGGTAGAGGATGTTGGGCGGCTCCGACACCAGGTCACGGGTCAGGAAGACGCCCTCGGCGACGCGATCCAGCGACGCGAAGGCATCCCGCGCGGCAGCGGCTGACCGGGTACCGATGGTCAGCGTCTCCAGTGTCGGCTTGTCCTCGTCCTTCAGCTTCGTGTGGTACTTGTCGAAGCGATAGCTGGCGAGGCGCGCACCGACCGCGACATGCGCCTGGATCGCGCCCTTCGTCAGCCTAGTCTTCGACGCCAGGCCATCCGAATCGATCACGATCTTGCCCTGCTTCACGCCGGAACTGGCCCAGGCCGAATAGGTCTTGCCGCCCAGGGCCTCCAGATCATTCTGGGTCATGTCGGCGGGATCTCCGACGCCCAGCAGCAGGATCCGGTCAAGCCGGGTGCCGCGCGGGGCCAGGATCTCGGCCTGCTGTCCCTTGTTGCCGGAGAAGCGGGAGGCACGCAGCACCTGCTTGATCGCGCCTTCCGTGGTCTTGTCCAGTTCGGTCGCTGCGGGCGACAGCTTGCCCCCCTTGCCGACAGCTACGGCGATCGCGCCGCGCCCCGGAATGGCTCCACCCTTGATCTCGATTTCCATCGTTTCGCCCGCTCCCGAATGATTCCTGCCGGACACCGGACCGGTGTCCCTTTCATGTCGCATATATTGCAGCGTTTGGCGGGGTGCGCAAACGCCGCGAATTGTGAGCACTGCCCCACCTTTATCATGACGCCACGACGGCTATACTCCGCGGCCATGCGCGCCCTCAGTCGATACATGATCCGCACGGCCATCGGTCCGTTCCTGTTTGTCACGTCGGTGCTGACCGGCGTGATCTGGATCGTGCAGGCGCTGCGCTTTGTCGACGAGATCATAAATTACGACATGACGGCCAGCGCATTTGCCTACATCAGCCTGCTGCTGCTGCCGCAATTGTTGCCGGTGACCATGCCCATCGGCCTGTTCTGCGGCATGCTCTATGCCTACTGGCGGCTGTCCACGGACAGTGAACTGGTGGTGATGCGCGCGGCTGGTCTCAGCCGGATGCGGCTGGCGCGGCCCGGCATCATCCTGGGCTGCTGCTGTGCCGTCGTCGTCGCCTCCATGACCTTCTACTTCATGCCGCTGGCCAACACGACGATGCGCGATACCCGCTTTGCCTGGCATTACATCTATTCGACACTGGTGCTGCGCGAACAGCAGTTCACGCCGTTGCAGAGCAAGCTGACGGTATATGTTCGCGAACGTCATCCCGGGGGCGAACTGCGCGGGTTGCTGATCCAGGATGACCGTGACAACAACAAGACAGTCACGATGATGGCGGAAAAGGGCACCATCATCCGCAGCGACGATGGCCCGAAGATCCTGCTGCTCGACGGCAACCGCCAGGAACGGGACACCAGCAGCGGCGACGTCAGCCTGCTGTTCTTCGACAGCTATACGCTGGAAGTGAACATGTTCGGCAGTTCCGTGCCTGTCCGGCCCAAGAAGCTGGAGGAACTGAGCATCCTCACCCTGCTGGAAACCGGAGCCGGGCTGACGGGCGATGCCTACTGGCGCCAACAGGCGGAGGCGCACAAGCGCGTTGCGCTGCCGCTGCTCGCGCTCACTTTCAGCCTGATTGCCATCGCCGCGATCCTGTCGGGTGAATTCGACCGCCGCGGTCAGGGACGGCGCATCCTTGTCGCCTCCATTGCCGCAGGGCTGGTCCAGGGTGCCGCGCTGGCACTGGTGCAGGCCGGCGGCAGTTCGCCGTTCGCGCTGGTCCTGCTCTATCTCCTGATCGCCGGTGGCATCGGAGTCAGTCTCTACATGATCCGGCCCGGTGCAGGTGGCGGCGCCGCGGTGCCTGCGCCACCGCCCCCGGACTTCCCCTCTCCCCGAGCTGCGGGAGGGGATTGAGAATGCTTCAGACGCTGGGAATTTACATCGGTCGGCAGTTCCTGATCGGCGCGGGCATCGTGCTTGGCCTGCTGGTCGTGGTCATGTTCACGGTCGAGGTCATCGAGCACCTGCGCAAGGCAGGTGACCGGCCGGAAGTCACGATACTCGCCGTCATGCAGCTTTCCCTGATGAAGCTGCCCGCCACGATCCAGAAGCTCTGGCCGTTCGTGTTCCTGTTCGGAGCCATGCTGGCGCTTACCCGTCTGGCGAACTCCAGCGAACTTGTCGTGGCCAGGGCGGCCGGAGTCTCGATCTGGCAGATACTGACACCCCTGCTGCTTGTCTCCGCGACTGCGGGTGCAATCCTGGTGACGGTGGTCAACCCCGTCGGCGCGGCGCTGAGCGGGCGATACGACCAATTGAGCAACAGGTACTTCAAGGGCGAAAGCAGCCTGATCAGCGTGTCCGTGCGCACCGGGCTGTGGCTGCGCGAAGTCAACCGAACCGGTCATCAGGTGATCCATGCGAACAGCGTATCGGGAGACGGAGAGATACTGAACGATGTCACGATCTTCACCTACGGCCTGAATGACACGTTCGACAGCCGAACGGATGCGGAGCGCGCGCAACTGGTCAAGGGTGCCTGGCTGCTGGAGAACGCGCGCATCACATCGCCGAACGGGCCACGCCAGTTGCTGGCGCGGACGAGCGTCCCGACAACCCTGACATTCGCCCAGATCGTGGACAGCCTTGCCGCGCCGGAAACCCTTTCGTTCTGGGAATTGCCGAGCTTCATCGGATTGCTGGAGCATTCCGGCTTCAACGCGCTGTCGCATCGCCTGTACTGGAACTCCCTGCTGGCACTGCCGTTGCTGCTTTCGGCCATGGTGCTGCTGGCTGCCACGTTCTGCATCCGTCTCAGCCGCCGCAAGGGGGGCACCGGCTGGGTCTTCTTCTCGGGTGCCATGGCAGGCTTCAGCGTCTTCTTCATCACCGATCTGGTTGAGGCCTTCGGTTCCGCAGGCAAGCTGCCCATCATTCTCGCCGCCTGGACACCTGCTGCCGTCACGACCATGTCGGCTGTCGCGGCCATGTTTCACCTGGAAGACGGATGAGGGCCCGACGCGCCCAGCTTGCGGGGCTGCTGGCCCTGCTGCTGCTGACGTTTGCCCTGGCTGGACCGGGTCCGGCGCATGCGCAGTCGGATGACCAGGCACTGCCGACCGAGCTTGAAGCCGACGAGATGATCTACGAACGCGATCTGGGCATCGTCACGGCGCGCGGCAGTGTGGAGATCACCCAGGGTGAACGGATCCTGTTCGCTGATGTCGTCACCTACAACGAACGCGACGATCTCGTCACTGCAACCGGCAACGTCATGCTGCGGGAGCCGAGCGGCGATGTTGCCTTCGCCGAGTACGTCGAACTGTCGGACGGGTTCAAGCAGGGCATCATTCGGGAGATCCGGGTCCAGCGCGCCGACCGCAGCCGCCTCTCCGCCCGCGTTGCCAGGCGCGAGGGCGAGGACCGTACCGTGCTTGAACGCGCGGTCTTCACCCGCTGCGAATCCTGTCCCGAGCATCCCGACAGGCCGCCGATCTGGCAGATCAAGTCCGGCAAGGTGACCCGCGACGTTTCGACGGAGATCGTCGAATACGAAGACGCCATGTTCGAGATGTTCGGCGTACCGATCTTCTATACGCCGTACTTCTACCATCCCGACCCGACCATCGACCGCAAGAGCGGCATCCTGACCCCGATCATCGGGTCATCGACCGAGCTGGGTGCCCAGCTGACATTGCCGCTGTACGTCGTACTGGACGAGACCAGCGACTTCACCTTCAGTCCACGCATCACCTCCAAGGAGGGCGCGGTCTTCGGCGGTGAATATCGCAAGCGTTTCGACAACGGCACGTTCGATACCACTGGCTCGATCACATACGTGGACGAAGTCGACATCGGCAACCGCAAGACCGGCGCCGAGGAATTTCGCGGCCATATCCAGTCCGCCGGCCGGTTCGACGTGGGCCGGGGTTTCGAATCCGGTTTCGACCTGAACCGGGCAAGCGACGACACCTACCTGCAGCGCTACGACATCAGTTCCGGCGACGTCCTGACCTCGGACCTCTATCTGCGGGGCATTCGCGGCCGCCATGCCGCTTCGGTCGAGTTCTTCGCCTTCCAGAGCCTGCGGCAGAATGACAAGGACGGCGACACCCCCTTCGTGCTGCCACTGGCGAGCTATTCCACCAGTGCAGAGCCATCTGTCGGCGGGCGGCTGGACGGGACACTCAGCGCCGTTGCCCTGCAACGTACCAGCGGACGTGATACGCGCAGGCTGTCACTGGAGGGCGACTGGGCCGCCGATCACATTGGCCAGTTCGGCGATCTGATGACCTTCGGGCTGCACCTGCGCGGCGATGGCTACATGATCTCGGAGGCTCAGAGCACTGACATCACGGCGGTGAATGACGATGAGTTCACGGGTCGGGTATGGCCCATGGCCAGCCTGATGTGGCGTCTGCCGATGGTCAAACAGGAAGGCCGGCTGATGCAGACCGTCGAGCCGGTGGTGCAGGTCATCGCCTCCCCTGGTGGTGGCAATCCCGATGCCATCCCGAACGAGGATTCCCAGAGCTTCGAATTCTCGGAGGCCAACCTGTTCGAACGCAATCGCTTCGTCGGCTTCGACCGGATCGAAAGCGGCAGCCGGGTAAACTACGGCCTGCGGCTCGGCCTGCACGGAGAGGGTGGCGGGCGGACGGACCTGATCATCGGTCAGTCCATTCGCCTCAACCAGACAAGCTCGGCCAATGTCGGAACCGGTCTGGAGGATCGCTTCTCCGACTTTGTCGGACGCCTGAGCATCGCCCCGTCGGAACTGGTCAATTATTCGCTGCGTTTCCGCTTTGATGCGGATGGGCCGACGGTGGAACGCCACGAGCATCTGATCGAGGCCGGCGATGCGCGCTATCGCCTGAAGCTTGGCTATGTCTCGCAGGCCGCCATTGGCGGTGGCGTCGCAATCGGCGATGTGGAGGAACTGAACATGGAGGCGTCCGCCGCCGTGGCCGATTCCTGGAAGATGTTCGGTGCCTATCGCCACGATCTGACGCGCTCCGGCGGATCCCTCCGTGCGGAGATCGGTCTGCAGTACCTCGACGAATGTTTCGACTTCCAGATCGGTGCAGTGCGTGACTTCACCAGTGACAGGGATATCGAGGCCTCAACCTCGGTCTTCGTTCGGGTTCAACTGCTGGGCCTGAACTGACACCGCACCAGAGGCGCTCACGCCACCGGCGACCGGCACCGATGAGGGCGCAGCGACGGTCTGCGGCACGCTGGAGCGGCCATGCCGTCCGACAGGGATCCTGTTCCTGCGCGTCGGCACAGGTGCAGGCGGCTGGAAGCTGCGTCCCCGCCCGACGGGTCGCAGCGGGCTGGCAGGCGCCGGCGTCTTCGACATCTCCGATATCGTGCGTACGCGGTCCTGCATGGACGGATGCGTCCTGAACATGCCCAGGAACGACCGACGGGTGTTCACCACACACATCATCGCGACCTCGTCGGTGGTGTCGGGGATACGGTCATGCCCGGAGATCCTGAGCAGGGCGCGCATCATCGCCTCCGGCTTCTTGGTGAGTTCGATGCCCCCGGCATCCGCCGAATACTCGCGCACCCGCGAGATCGCGAACCGCGCGATCAGTGACATGAAATAGGCGACCCAGAGCACCGCCAGCATGACGTAGAGAAGCAGCATGATCTGCCCACCGCCCTTGTTGCGACGGGAGGTGCCGACATGGATCCGGCGGCGACCGAAGCCGCGCAGCATCCGGTACAGCGTCTGCGCCGCGAACCCGAACATGCCGGTGAAGATGATACAGACCGTCAGCAGCCGGACATCGCGGTTGAGGATATGCGCCAGTTCATGCGCCAGCACCGCCTCCACCTCGTCCTCCGGCAGCGACTGCAGCAGCCCCCGGGTGACGGTGATCTGGAAGCTGCGTTCATCGACGCCGCTGGCAAAGGCATTGCGGGCATGGGTCTCGACAATGCTCAACCGCGGCACCGGCACCCCGCGAGAAATGCACAGGGTTTCCAGCAGGTGATACAACTCCGGCTCATCCTCCCGCGCCACCTCCCGCGCGCCGGACAGCGCACGGGTCATGCGAGCGTTCAGGAAATAGGCGATCACCAGCCAGCAGGCGATGGCCAGCAGGATCGCCCAGCCATGACCGAGCAGGAAGTCCAGGGTCTGCGGCCAGTACTGGGCGACAGGCCATTCGTACCCCTGAACCGCAACGAAGAAGCCGACCCACACCACTGCCAGCACGATCAGCGGATAGAAGGCCAGCAGCACGATACTGCGGATGTTGTTGTTCCAGATCTGCGTTCCGGTTCCGACGCTGGCCAGGGCCATGTGGCGACTCCCCGTTGCCGGTCAGTTGCTGAAGCTGATCTTCGGGGGTTCCTGCACCGCGCGCTTGACCGCTTCATCCAGTTCGAAGAAGTACTCGACCTCGAAGCCGAAGCTGTTGGCGATGATGTTCGCAGGGAACTGCTCGCGGCCCGTATTGTACTCGGCGGTCGCACTGTTGAAGTAGCGGCGTGCAGCGGAGATCCGATCCTCGATCTCGGCAATTTCCTGCATCAAACGCTGAAAACTGGCATCGGCCTTCAGGTCGGGATAGGCCTCCGCGACAGACAGCAGGTTGACCAGCGCGGTCCCGAGCGCGCTTTCGGCGCGGGCGCGATCCGTCTTCGAGGCGCTGACGGCCTCCCCGGCCCCGGCACGGGCTGCGGTGACATTCTCCAGCACCTTCTTCTCGTGCCCGGCATAGCCCTTCACCACCTCCACCAGCTGCGGGATCAGGTCGTGCCGCTGACGCAGGTAGATATCGATGTCATGGAACGCCTTGCCACAACGCTGGCGCAATGCGACCAGCCTGTTGAACAGGATGATGAGCAGGCCGAGCATCAGGGCGGCCACCACCGCGAAACCAATCAGAACGTACATACACCCGCCTTCCACAACCAATCCTCGGACCTTATCGCCAATCCGATCCTGTCTGCAATGCGGTGCCGGTTGGAATGCAGTCGGCAATCCGGTAGAGCATGTCATACAAACGGAACGCTTTGTGGAGCAGACATGCGCGCTTTCCTGATCGCCCTCACCGGGCTGCTGATCCTGACCGCCCATCCTGACGAGGGACGGGCTCAGCAGGTGTTCGGCATTGCCGCCGTGGTGAATGACGAAGTGATCTCCGCCTTTGATCTGGAGGAACGCATCGATCTGGTGGTTGCCAGCGCCAATCTGCCGAGAACGCAGGACACCCGGCGCCGAATCCGGTCCCAGGTACTGCGCAACCTGACCGATGAGAGCCTGCAGATGCAGGCCGCGCGCAAGATCGGTGTCGAGGTCACGAACGAACAGATCGACGAAGAGATCTCCCGGCTCGCCGAACGCAACAATCTGAGCGTATCCGGACTGACCAGTCGGCTGGAAGGTGCGGGCGTCAATCTTGCCACCCTGCGTCGACAGTACCTGGCGAGCATCGCCTGGGAGCAGTACGTCAGCGCGCGACTGCTGCGCACGGTCGATGTCTCGGATGAGGAGATCGACGAGGCGATCCGCCAGCAGGAAGCCAGCCGTGGGCAGGCCGTCTTCGACGTCCGGGAGATCATCCTGGGTATCGACCGGCCACAGGATGAACCGGAGGTACGCGCGGCAGCCGAGCGTCTGGTCAGGCAGATCCGGTCCGGGGCCGACTTCGCGGCGCTGGCCCGCCAGTTCTCCGTCGGCGCAGACGCGGAAGCTGGCGGCACCGTCGGATGGGTGCGCCCGGCCCAACTGAGCGAGGAAGTCGCGGCCGTCCTGACCACCCTGTCCGTCGGCCAGGTATCCGATCCGGTCAGGACACCGCTCGGCTTCGTGATCGTCGCTGTCGAAGGACGTCGCATCCTGGGGGAGGAAGCCGTGGATTCGATCGAGGTCGAACTGGCGCAATTGCTGATCCCGCTGGGCCGCACGGCCAGTGAAGCCGTGGTATCAGCCGCGCAAGCCGACGCTGAGGCTGCCCGCGGTCGAATTCGCAGCTGCGCCGGTATCGAACCGATCGCCGAGACAATCGAGAATGCCCAGTCCGCCCAACTCGGCACCCTGAAGATCGGGGACCTGCCGGACGAATTCGGCAAGGCCATCGCAAGGCTCAATGTCGGGGACAGCAGCGAACCGCTGCGGACCGCGGCCGGGTATCATGTGCTGGTGATCTGCAACCGTTCCCAGCCTGTCGATGCCTCGCCGAACCGCGATCAGATCCGCAACAGCCTGATCCTGGCCAAGCTGAACCAGCGGGCGCGCAGCGCGC
>CAXBNO010000036.1:0-12229 GCA_963976775.1 uncultured Kordiimonadales bacterium | reverse complement strand
GTTATCGGCAGGTCGGGATAGGGCGCGATGACCTCCTCCAGCACGACCCGTGACGAGTAGATCTGATCCTTGCGGTATCCCTTGACCAGCGAGACATTGCGCCAGCCATCGCCGTCGATGTGGCTGAAGTAGATGCGGCGGCCACTCAGGGTCGTGGTGTCGGGCTTGGGCAGCCTGTCCGTGTCGAAGACCTTCCGGATGAAGGCAAAGGGATTGATGTACCACTGCGTCCTGAAGAAGACCGGATCGCGATAATAGGCCCAGCCGATCTCGACAAAGCCGCCACGGGCCGATGTGACGACGACATCGCTGGTCGACCCATCCTGCTGGCGGCGCACACGCAGGTGGGACGTACCGACCCCCTGCACGACCTCATAGCGTTCGTGCGGCGGCAGCTTGCCCGTCATGGGCCGTTCGAAATCCACCATGTCCGGGTCGCGCTGCACGACTTCGGTATCGAAGGTGACATTCGTCCACTCACCCTGGATGCGCACGCCGATGCGTTCCAGGAACCGATTGGTCCGGGCGCGCGTAGGCACAGGGGAGCCGTCGCTGGCACCAAGGAAGCCCATGTCGCCCAATGAGACGTACTTCTTGCCCGCAATGACCATCTCTTCGAGCCAGTCCAGGAAGGCTGCCGGCCGTCGGATCGAGCCACTGTCGAACCAGGTGATCACGCCGGCGACGGACGGGTCGGTCACGGCGTCCAGGGGTAACGGGTCGGCAATATCGTGATATTCGAACTTCAGGCCCAGGTGGTTGAACGGCATCTCCGCCAGCATATGCAGCGGATTGGACCGCAACTCATCGCCATTGTCGTTGTAGAAGGCAAGCACCGTCCTCGGCGCCTCGGCCGCGTTGGCGGCCAGGCTCAGCAAGGTGAACAGCATTGTGAGAATGAAACGCAACCTAATCTCCCCCGTCACCGGTCAGTGACGGTACCGTTTGTCTGCCCGCAGGCGAATCAGGATAACACAGGTCGATCAAGCAATTGCCATGCCGCGCGCGATCTGTTTGGCTGCTGCCCAATCCGATGCGGAAGGAACCGACCATGCTGCGCGCCCTTGCCCCAGTAGCAGCCCTGTTGCTCAGTGTCGCCTTCATGCTGATGGGCAATGGCCTGCAGTCGACCCTGCTGCCCATGCGCGCGCAGCTGGAAGCCTACAGTTCCGTCGAGATCGGCGTCCTGGGTTCCGCCTATTTCATCGGCTTCGCGCTGGGCTGCTGGCGGGGAGCGATCCTGATCCGGCGGGCCGGACACATCCGCACATTCGCCGCCGTTGTCGCCATTTCCTCGACCTCCGCCCTTGTCCACGCCCTTGTGACGGAGCCGATGGTCTGGTGGGCGGTCCGGCTGCTTTCCGGTGCCTGTGTCGCGATCCTGTTCATGGTGATTGAAAGCTGGCTGAACGAGAAGTCCACGAACGAAACCCGCGGTCTGGTCTTCTCGGTCTACACGGCCATCAATCTGACCGTCATATCCATCGGCCAACTGATGATCGTGTTCGGCAGCCCGGAGGGCTTTCCGCTGTTCCTGCTGGCGTCGATCCTGATTTCCTGGGCGGCGGTCCCCGTGGCCATGACCAGATCGGAAAGCCCCCAGCCGCCGGAACAGGTCGGGATCCGGATCGGATACCTGCTGCATCTGTCACCGGTGGGTTTCATCGGCAGCTTCGTGGTCGGGGTCACCAATGGTGCCTTCTGGGCACTGGCGCCCGTGGTGGCGCAGGGCGGCACCAGCGATACGGCGCTCGCTGCGATCTTCATCGCCGTGGCCGTCATCGGCGGTGCCGCCGGACAGTATCCGCTGGGCAAGATCTCCGACCGGATGGACCGCAGGCGATTGATCGTGGTGGTCTCCGGCCTCGCGGCCATGGCCGGACTGGGTCTCGGCATCTTCGGGGCGAGCGGTCAGACACTGCTGATGGCCATCGGCTTCCTCTTCGGCGTCTTTGCCTTTCCGCTGTACTCGCTGTGCGTCGCCCATGCCAACGACTTCGTCGAGGGCAAGAGCTTCGTGGAGGCGGCGAGCGGCCTGCTGCTGACCTACGCCGCCGGGGCGGTCGTCGGCCCGATCATGGCCTCCATCGTGATTTCGCAGGCCGGGACAGGCGGGCTGTTCTATTTCACCGCGGCCATCCATCTGATCTTTGCCGGGTTTGTCATCTTCCGCATCCGTCGCCGGGACCCGGTGCCCGAGGCCGCGCGGGGTGACTTCGTCGAGGCTGCCAACGCGGGCTGGACCATCCTGCCGGTGGATACCGGCCTGTCGACACATGGTGGTCCGGAGCCGGAAGAGACCGGCGACACAGGGGATGAGTTCAGGGCCGGATCAGGGGCTGATGCGGATGAGGCCGCAGCACCGCAATCCGCAACGACGGAGGATGAACAGCCCGAAGCCGGGAGCGACCGACCGAAATCCTGACGGCTCAGGCCGTCGCCGCTGCAGCCTGCGCCCGGGACCGCCTGCGCCCCCTGACCATGTGCCAGGCACCGAACAGCGCAATCAGGAAACTGAAGGCACTGGCCTGGAACGCGACATGGAACCCCTGCTGGCTGGCCTGCAGCAGCACCGCCCGGCTGAGGTGTTCCGTTGCCACCGCGGCCTGCTGCACGTCGGACAGACCGGCGGCTGCCGCCATTTCGGCAATCTGCGCCAGATAGGCCTCCGTCACGTGATTGGAGGGATCCTGCGTCGCCGCCAGCAGGTCCTGGAAGAACCCGGTCTGCTGATCCAGCAGGATGGCGAGCAGATTGACGCCGAACGCCCCGCCCAACTGTCGCGTGAAGTTCATGGTGGATGACCCCTGTGCCAGCAGGTGCATCGGCAAAAGCCGCAGCGACCCGGCGCTGAGCGAGGGAAAGATGAAACCCATGCCCATGCGGCTGATCATGATCAGCCCGGCCAGGGTGAGGAAATCGGTGTTCACGTCCGCCGAAGAGAGCAGGTAGAAGGACAGGGCGAACAGGGTCAGCCCGAAGCCGGTGATGTAGCCCGGCTCGTAGCGGTCGGCCAGCCGACCGGTGATCGGGATCAGGCAGATCATCGAAAGACCGGCAGGCACCAGCAGCAGACCCGACTGGGTCGGGGTCAGTCCCTGGATCGTCTGGACGAACAGCGGGATCAGATAGGTGGAACCGAACAGGCCCGCACCCAGCACGAAGCTGATGATCCCCGCCCCGATGAAGCCCGGTTGCAGGAAGATGCGGATCTGCAGCATCGGCAGCGGCGTCACCCGTTCCCACCAGATGAAGATGACAAAGGCCGCACCGGCCAGAATGAAGCGACCGATGACCCATGTGTCCCGCCAGCCATCGATCTGACCGTCCGTGAAGGCCGTCAGCAGGCTGATCAGGAAGCCCACCAGCAACCCGAAGCCGATCCAGTCGAATTTCGGCCGCTCATCCGCCGTGGCCCCCGATGGCATGAAGATGGATGACAGCAGGATGCCGATCATGGCCATGGGCACCCCGGCAAAGAAGACATAGCGCCAGCCGAAGCCATCCACCAGCAGTCCGCCGATGAAAGGCCCCACCGCCGGGGCCATGACGACGCCAACGCCGTAGAGCCCCATCGCCGTGCCGCGCTTTTCCGGCGGGAACACCTGGTAGACCGAGACCATGGCCATGGGCTGGATCACGCCTGCCGCCGCACCCTGCAGGATACGACTGAGGATCAGGGCGTCGGTGGACGTGCTGAGACCGCCCAGCAGACCGCCAAAGAGGAACAGCCCCAGACAGAACAGCATCGTTGCCCGCTGCCCGAAGGACTTCATGCACCAGTCCACCAGCAGCATCGTTCCGGTCATGGAGGCCAGGAAGCCCGTGGAAAGCCACTGGGCGGTGATCTGGTCGATGCCGAAGGCACCCATGATGTCAGGAATGGCAACATTGACGATGGTGGCAGCCAGCACTGCCGAAATCGTCGTCGACATGGCCGTCAGCATGGCCAGCCAGCGATAGCCGGGACCGAACCGCCGGAAGAGGACCTCAGTTGTTTCCGGCATCACCCGCACCGGCTTCACCGGTATCAATGGCGACTTCAACCATCATGCCCGGACGCAGCAGTGACCGTGGACCCTGAATGTCGATGCGAACCGGCACCCGCTGCGTCACCTTGGTGAAGTTGCCGGACGGGTTCGGATTGGGCAGCAGGGCGAACTGGCTGGTGGCTGCCGGACCGATCCAGGTGATGCGACCGGAAAGCTTCAGGTCGGGATAGGCATCAACGGTGATCGCAGCGGTCGAGCCAACCGCAAAGCGGTTGATCTCGGTTTCCTTCACGTTCGCCGCAACCCAGACGTTCTCCGGATCATGCAGCATCAGCAGCCGTGTACCGGGCCGGACATACTCGCCTTCCTCAACGAAAGTCCGATCCACGATGCCATTGATTCCACTGATGATATCCAGATCGGAGAGCTGCACCGCATGCTGCTCCAGCCGTGCCTGCAGCGCCGCTGCCTCGGCGGTCAGGGCGCTGAGTTCCTGCTCGATCACCGCGACCCGGATCTCCTCCGCCTCGACCTCGCCCAGTTCCGCCTCGGCCTCCCGCACGGCGGCGCGCGCCTGCAGCAACTGCCGGTCGGCATTGGTGAATGTGGTACGCAGCCCGTCCAGGCGCTGCGCCGCGATCACCTTGCGCTGGAACAGCTGTTCACCGCGGTTGAATTCGGTCTCGGCACTGGCGCGCGTGGCGCTGGCCGCGTTCTCGGCCGCCACCGCCACCTCGATATGGGCCTTTGCCACCTTCAGGGCCGAGCTGTGGCGTCGGATGATCAGACTTCGCTCCGCCTCCAGCCGCGCCCGCTGGGCCACGATCCGGTCGATCTCCGCCTGCGCCTCCAGGATCCGCAGACGCACGGTGCGCTTGTCCATGCTGACCAGCACCTGACCGGGTTTCACCAGATCACCCGTCCCGACCTGCAGATCGACGACCCGCCCGGCTTCCTGCGCGCTGATCGTCACCATGTCGGAGGCAATCCGGGAATCGATGATGAAGACATGCACCTGACGGTCATGGAACCACTTGGCACCGAACCACAGGCCGGCACCAAGCACCACGGCCAGAATGACGAGGCGGACGAGGCGCCCGCGGCGGCCTTCCCGGCGGCCACCCTGCTGCGACAGGGTCAGTTCCGGGGTCGTGGGGGCGTTCATGCAGCCTTCCCCTGAGCCGGTTTCCCCGCGCCGTCGCCGTCGAGGCGGGCGCGCATGACGTCGAAGATCTCGGTGCAGCGGGCAAGTTCGTCCGGCGCGAAACCCTCCGTCACTTCCTGCCGCAATTCGTCGGCGATGGCCTCGATCTCCGCCAGCACGGGGATCGCCCGCGCCGTCAGATGAACTGTCTTCGCCCTGCGGTCACGGGGATCCGCGCGCCGCTCGATCAGGCCCGCAGCCTCAAGGGAGTTCAGCAGGCGCACCAGGGTCGGTCCCTCGATCCCGATATGATCGGCAAGCCGGGTCTGCTGCATGCCGTCGCCGCCGCGCGCGATCTGCAGCAGGGCTGTCCAGCGCGCCTGGGTCAGGCCGGTGGACCGCAAACGCTGATCCAGCTTCCATCGCCAGCGCCGCGACATCCGCACCATGGCGAGCGCAAAGCCGATCCTGATCTCGTCTTCCCGTGTGCTCATGAAAAATCATTAGCAAGCTAATCAAATTTCACCAATGCGTTTCACCGGCACCGGCCATGCGGTCTCCCGTCACCTGGGAGCCGCCATTGCAGGCTGTCACCCGGCATCAACGGACATCAGCAAGGTGCGGGGTGCCACCTGAGCGCCTTCGTCGACCGTCACTTCCGTGACCTTGCCGGATGTGCCCGCGACGATCTCATGCTCCATCTTCATCGCTTCCAGGATTGCGACCACCTGGCCCTTCCTTACCTGATCGCCCGGCTTCGCCAGCAGCTTCAGAACCCGCCCGTTCATTGGTGCCGCGATGGCACCATCGCTGTCCGCCGCCTCTGCCGCGCGGTCCCGCCATGTGGTTTCCTCCGCGATCAGATCGACCCTGTCGGTCTGCAGGTGCAGCCGGTCGTCCACGATCGCGAAGATGGCCCGGTCGCTGGCACCGTCACGACGCCAGACGATCTCGCCCTCACCGAAGCAGCAGTCGCCGAAGGCCACGGACGCCTCTCCGATACTCACCTGATAGTCATTTCCGCCGTGCCAGATCACGGACAGCTCATGGCTCTCTCCACCCACCTCCAGCACCATCGGGCTGCGGGGTGTCTGGCCGGAACTGCGCCAGCCCTGCCAGGACGGTGGCACGTCGCCCAGATGGTCACGGAACAGGATCACCGCAGCGAGGGCCAGATCCGCATCCGTCACCGCCGCGTGGGCCAGGCTGGCCTTGGGAAACTCGGTCTCGATGAAGGCCGTTGTCGCACCGCCCGCCGCGAACGTGGCATTCTCCAGCGCGTCAATCAGAAAACGACGGTTGGTCTCCAGCCCCAGCAACTCGGTCCGGCGCAAGGCGTTCGCCAGACGGATGCGCGCCGTATCCCGGTCCGGTCCATGCGCCATGATCTTGGCGATCATCGGATCATAGAACGGCGTGATCTCCTGCCCCTCCGACAGGCCAGCATCGACACGCACGCCCTCCCCCGTCGGCACCCGCCAGCGGTGGGCGGTGCCGGTGCGCGGCAGGAACCCCTTGGCCGGGCTCTCGGCATAGAGCCGGACCTCGATTGCATGGCCGCTCAGGCTGACCTGTTCCTGCGTCAGCGGCAGCGCGGCACCCTCCGCCACGCGGATCTGCCATTCGACAAGGTCGGTGCCGGTGATCATCTCCGTCACCGGATGCTCCACCTGCAGGCGGGTATTCATTTCCAGGAAATAGAAGGCACCGCTTTCGTCCAGCAGGAACTCGACGGTGCCCGCGCCGTGATAGCCGATGGACTTCGCGGCCTGCACGGCGGCGTCCCCCATGGCGGCGCGGATCTCCGGCGTCACGGCGGGGCTCGGCGCTTCCTCGATCACCTTCTGGTGGCGGCGCTGCACGGAACAGTCACGCTCCCCCAGGTGAATGACGTTGCCATGGGAGTCGGCAAAGATCTGGATCTCCACATGCCGGGGCCGCACCACGGCACGTTCCAGGATCAGGCGATCATCGCCGAAGGCGTTCTTCGCCTCCGACCGGGCGGTCTTCAGCGCCCGCTCCAGCTTCGCCGGATCGTCGACCAGGCGCATGCCGCGCCCGCCACCCCCGGCGCTTGCCTTCACCATCAGCGGGAAGCCGATCCGCTCCGCCTCAGCCAGCAGGCGGGCGTCATCCTGCTCCGCATCCTGATAGCCCGGCACACAGGGCACCCCCGCATCGATCATGCGCAGCTTCGAGCGCGCCTTGTCACCCATCAGGTCAATCGCCTCGACCGGCGGGCCGACAAAGGTCAGCCCCGCATCGGCGCAGGCGCTGGCAAAGCCGGCGTTCTCGCTCAGGAAGCCATAGCCGGGATGCACGGCATCGGCCCCGCTCGCCGCCACAGCCGCCAGTATCCGCTCGATGGAAAGATAGCTCTCGCCCACGGGGGCCGGACCGATCAGGACGGCCTGGTCCGCCATGGCAACATGCGGCGCTCCGGTGTCGGCGGCCGAATGCACCGCCACTGTCCGTATTCCCAGGCGCTTCGCGGTGCGAATGACCCGACAGGCGATCTCGCCACGGTTGGCAACCAGCAAGGTCCGGATCGTCATCTGCGCCCTCCCCAAGGCAGTAATGCATTGCCCGGGGAAGCTAGAACAATGTGCGGTGATCGGGAAGGTGTCGTGGCGCATGCGGCAGATGCAGTCCGCGCGGCAGGGCCCGGACAGGGCACGGATGACGCGGCATGATGCACCGCGGGGCGGATGGGGTGATCCGCCGAAGTGTCACAAATGTCCGGAAAACTGGAGCGGGCGATGAGATTCGAACTCACGACCCTAACCTTGGCAAGGTTATGCTCTACCCCTGAGCTACGCCCGCTCGCGAGGTCGGGGATTTAAGCCAGTTCGGCGGGACTGGCAACCCCCAATTTCAGCCATTCCGCAACTGGATTGCCGGGTCGCGCGGCGACGGCCTCAGCCGGTGGGGCTTGTCGTGTCCTCGATCCCCGCTTCCGTCAGCATCTCCCGGACCTCCGCCACGACATCCTTCAGATGGAACGGCTTGGAAAGCACTTTCGCGGGTGCGCGGTGGCGACGGTTGGACTGCATCGCGACGGCGGCAAAACCGGTGATGAACATGACCTTGATGTTGGGGTCCGCCCGCTCGGCCCGGCGCGCCAGCTCGATACCGTCGATCTCCGGCATCACGACATCGGCCAGCAGCAGGTCGAAACGGTTCGGCCCCAGATGCACCAGTGCCTCGATCCCGTCCCGCGCGGCAATGACCTCATGGCCATCGCGCCGCAGCGCACGTGCGAGATAGGGACGGAGGGAATTGTCATCTTCCGCCAGCAGTATGCGCGCCATGCCTTGATCGCCCCGAACCGTTGCACCGTGTCACGGTCGACAGGGTGGCAGAGCCAACCGGTCCTGCACAACTGTCCACCGCATATGTTCGGGTCACGTTAAGGCCAATTTGCGAAGAAAGCGTTGCATTGCTCCCGGATTGCCGGATAGCTGAACATCATGCAGATCGACCCGCGCCTTGTCCTGATCGACCCGCCGGTGGCCATCCACCAGCCAGCGCGCCAGACCTTGCCTGTGGTCCTGACCTCGCCGCATTCCGGTCGCGACTATCCGGCACAGTTTCAGGCGGCCTCCCGCCTCGACGCGCTGGCGCTGCGGAAATCCGAAGACAGCTTCGTCGAGGAGATCTTCCTGGCCGCCAGCCGTCTCGGCGCGCCGCTGCTGCGGGCCCGGTTTCCCCGGGCCTATTGCGACGTGAACAGGGAGCCCTACGAACTGGACCCGACCATGTTCGACGACGACCTGCCCGCCCATGCCAACACCAGTTCGGTGCGCGTGGCCGGGGGTCTGGGCACGATTGCCCGGGTGGTGGCGGGGGGTGAGGACATCTATCGCGCCAAGCTGCCCTACGCGGAGGCGGAGCGGCGCATCCGACACTACTACCGCCCCTACCACGCCGCGCTGGCGGAGCTTGTCGATGTCACCCTGGCGCAGTTCGGGCAGTGCATCCTGATCGACTGCCACTCCATGCCCTCCATCGCGTTGCCGGTGGCCGGGCGCAGGGTTGGCGACAGGCCGGACATCGTGCTGGGCGACCGGTTCGGTACATCCTGCCACCGCGACCTGACCGACCGGGTCGAGACCGAACTCAGCGCCCTCGGCTATCGCGTCGGTCGCAACGCGCCCTATGCCGGCGGCTTCACCACCGCACACTACGGGCGTCCCGCGACGGGACTGCATGCACTGCAGATCGAGATCAACCGCGCCCTCTACATGGATGAGGCCCGGTTCACCCGTCGCCCGGAACTGCATCGGATCAGTCAGGACATGGCGGAAATGGTGCGGCGCATCATGTCAGGCATCTCGCTCGGCTGAGAACCGGATGCCGCCACCAGGCAAAAAAAAAGGCCGCCCCGTTGCCGGGACGGCCCAAGTCTAGGGAGGAAACGCCCAATCAGGGCCACGGCAGAGGGCAGACCCTCATGCCGCAGGAGCGAGCATATCTCGCAATTGCGAAAGGAAACAAGGGAAATATTTCCACAAGGGTATTTGCGCCCGTTTCGATCTGCCCGAACTGGCCCGGCGTTTGCTGTTCAGGAACCCATGAAAATATTCAGCCACATCCCCGACCGCGCCCCCCTGGCCCTGATCTGCGCCCTCGTCATGCTCGTGCTTGCCGTGCCCGTGACGGCGAAACCCGTGGAAACCGAGGCGCGCGCATCCATCTGCCGTGACGCGGCGCTGGCTGCGGAGCGTCGCCACAACATCCCCAGCGGGCTGCTGGCCGCGGTCGCCGTGGTCGAATCGGGCCGGGCAATTCATGCCGGGGCGGACATTTCTGCCTGGCCATGGACGATTCATGCCGAGGGCCGGGGCCGCTGGCACGACGCGAAGTCGGAAGCGGTTGCTGCTGTGCAGTCGCTGAAGGCGAAGGGCGTGAAGAACATCGATGTCGGCTATCACCCGGAAGCCTTCGACGATCTGGAAGGCGCGTTCGACCCGGCGACGAACGTCGAATATGCCGCGACCTTCGTGATGGAGCTCTTTGCGGAGACCCGGTCCTGGTCGCGGGCGATCTCGTTCTATCACAACCGCGAGCCGAAACGCGCCAATGCCTACCGCCGCAAGGTCATGGCCGCCTGGGCCGGAGAGCGCCAGCACGCCGTGGACCAGATCCGGCTGGCCAGCAAGCCCGCCACCGGCATCAGGTTCCGTACCGGTTCAAGCCAGCTACGCAACCTGCGCCTGCGCCCGTCGCCCTATATCAGCGTGAAATCGGGCCAGCCGCGCATTCGCGGCTATTGAGCGCCCGACCTGCAGGCAAGTCAGGCCCGGGACCAACCGTCGCCACAGCATATCTGCCGCTGATTGCAGGAGCATGACACTGTCTTCGTTCTGAAATATTGCTGCGTCATAAGGCTCCCGGATGTTCCGCCAGCGGGAGGGTGCCATGGCTGATCCGAAACCCTACAACGTGCTGTTCCTGTGCACGGGCAATTCAGCACGCAGCATCATCGCGGAAGCGATACTGGCTCGGGAAGGCATGGGACGGTTCAATGCCTACTCGGCCGGCAGCAGCCCTGCAGGCCGGGTCCATCCCTATGCCGAGGAACTGCTGCGCAATCTCAATCATGATGTGAGCCGGTTCCGGTCCAAGAGCTGGGACGAGTTCGGCGCACCGGGCGCGCCGCACCTCGATTTCGTCTTCACGGTCTGTGACAACGCGGCACAGGAAGTGTGTCCGATCTGGCCCGGACAGCCAATGTCCGCGCATTGGGGCCTGCCGGACCCGGCAAGCGTCGAAGGGGTGGAGGCCGTCAGACGGCAGGCATTCACCGAAACCTACCGCATGCTGAACAACCGCATATCGATCTTCGTCAGTCTGCCGCTGCGCACCCTCGACCGGTCACGTCTGCAGAGCAGGCTCACCGATATCGGCAAGGACAAGCCCGAAACCACCTGAGGGACCACGACTGCCATGACAGCTTCGACCAGCCAGCGCCTTGTGGCGGAGGCTCTGGGGACAGCGATTCTGCTGGCGACCGTCGTCGGGTCCGGAATCATGGGCCAGACCCTTGCCCAGGATAACGACGCCATTGCCCTGCTTGGCAATACCATCGCCACGGGCGCCATCCTCGTGGTGCTGATCGTGATGTTCGGTCCGCTGTCAGGCGCGCACTTCAACCCGGCTGTCACCCTGGTGTTTCTGCTGCGGAGGGATATCCCAGCGTCCATGGCAGCGGTCTACGTCCTGTTCCAGGTGGCGGGGGGCATCGGCGGCGTGATGGCAGCGCACGTGATGTTCGAGATGGACATGATCAGCGCCTTTGCCCGCCCCCGCACCGGCATCGGACAGTGGTTCGCGGAAGGCGTGGCAACCTTCGGTCTGGTGCTGACGATCCTCGGCACCGTGCGCCACCGGCCTGCCTGGGTCGGCCCGGCAGTCGGTCTCTACATCACCGCCGGGTACTGGTTCACCGCCTCCACCAGCTTCGCCAACCCCGCCGTCACCATTGCCCGCAGCCTGACCGACAGCTTTGCCGGTATCGGTGCCGCCGATGTTCCCGGGTTCATCCTGTCGCAGGTCGCCGGTGCGGTCATCGCCTGGGCCACAGGCAGCTATCTCTTCGACGACGACTGAGACCACCCGGCCGCCGCCCGAGCCGGATCAGGAGGCGTCAGACCGGCTGCGCTCCAGCTCCGCCTTGAATTCCGGTACAAGCTCCTTCAGCAGCGTCAGGGTGCGATCCGTGCGGCGGGCATGGGCATGGGCCCTGAGTTCGTCGAGGGCACGGCGCAGGATGGCAAGATCGACGGCGCGCGGGGAGGCGAGGAAGACCCCCTCTACCGCAGTTGCATCATCGGTCTCCGAATTGTGCAGCAACTCCTCGTAGAGCTTCTCGCCGGGACGCAGGCCAGTGAAGGCAATCTCCACATCCCGATCCGGCCTGAGACCGGCAAGGCGAATCATCATCCGCGCCAGATCCTGGATACGTACCGGATCCCCCATGTCGAGCACGTGAATCCGCCCGGTCTCCGTTGTGCCGGTGCCCCGATGCGCCGCGGCGGCGAGCACCAGTTCCACGGCTTCCCGAATGGTCATGAAATAGCGGGTGATCTCC
>CAXBNO010000035.1:0-12265 GCA_963976775.1 uncultured Kordiimonadales bacterium | reverse complement strand
CCCGCCAGGCCGCCCAGTGCGCCTACAAGGAAGCCGACATCACCAACCCGCGTGAGCAGGTGTCGATGTTCGAGTGCCATGACTGCTTCTCCATCACCGAACTGGTGACGGCGGAAGACCTCTACATCTCGAAGGAAGGCGAAGCCTGGAAGGACTTCCTCGACGGCTTCTACAATGCCGACGGCAAGGTCCCGGCCCAGATCGACGGCGGCCTGAAGTGCTTCGGCCATCCGATCGGTGCCTCCGGCCTCAGGATGCTCTACGAGATGTACCTGCAGCTGCATGGCCGCGCCGGCTCCCGCCAGCTCTCCAACCCGAGCATCGGCATGACCCACAACCTGGGCGGCGCGCCGCACCAGAACGTCTCCTCCATCGCCATCGTCGGCCTCTACAACGGCTGACCCGCGAAGACAGTGCTGAGATGACAGAAGCCCGGCGGATGCAGGTTCGCCGGGCTTTTTCTTTGATTCCGTGATCCATCAACGGACGACGTGCCCGCACTTGATGCGGGCACCCAGCGTGCCGCTCAGGCGTGGGCAGACTGGGCACCCTGATCAAGTCAGGGTGCGGCGTGGGTCAGGCGGCTGGCTGCACTGACTTCCCTGCCGCCTCCTCTCTCCGGGCGACGTACCCGCACTTGATGCGGGTACCCAGCGTGCCACCCGAACGCCGAGAGGCGGGACACCCCGATCAGCAACTGAACGGAGACGGGCCTACGCCCTTCACAACACCTTCTGCATGGTCAGCACATCCAGCCAGCGGTCGAACTTGAAGCCGATCTGGCGGGCGGTGCCGACGGGTTCGAAGCCGAGGGCGCGGTGCAGGGCGACGGAGCCCCGGTTGGTTTCGGGGTCGCCGACGATACCCATCAGGTTGCGGCAACCCAGGCCACGACATGCCTCGATCAGGGCGGTGAGCAGGGGGCGACCGATGCCGGTGCCGACGGCATCGGGGGCGACGTAGATCGAATCCTCCAGCGTGAAACGATAGGCGGGGCGGGGACGGTAGAGACCGGCATAGGCATAGCCGACCAGCGCGCCATCCCGCGTCGCGGCGAGCCAGGGCAGGTCCTTCTGTTTCAGGGCAGCGAAGCGCGCCTGCATCTCCGCCTCATCCGGTGCCTGAAGCTCGAAGGAGGAGGTTCCCGTCTCGACCCAGTGGCCATAGATGGCGGTGATCGCCGGGATGTCGTCGACGGTCGCGGGGCGGATATCCATCACCATGCTGGCTGTCTCCTGGCGGCGGGCGGATCAGGAGAGGCCGACAGGGCCATGCCTCCGATTCACCGGACCAGTATCAGAGACCCAGAACCGCCTTGGCAAGAATGCCGCGCTGCACCTCCGAGGTGCCGCCCGCGATGGTATAGCCCCGATGATGCAACTGGCCCGACGTGATACCGACCGCGTGGTCCGGGCCCACGGGCAACTGATTGCCGCCCCGGAACAGGAAGTCGGAATGGTCCGGCGCGCCGTAGTAGCCGATGGCCTGGTACAGCACCACGTCCAGGTCCTGCACCATGTGGCTGCCCAGCAGCTTGGTCATCGACGGCTCGGCGCCGATCCGGCCACCTTCGGTGGCGCGGGACAGGATGCGCAGGCTGGTCATCTCCAGCGCGTTCAGCCGTGTCTCCAGGTCCGCGATCTTCATGGCGAAGTCAGGGTCACGGATCAGCGGCGCGCCATCGGCGCTTTCCGTGGCCGCGACTTCCTTGACGATGCTGAGGACACGGGCGTTCTCGGACACGCGGGAGACGAACAGCCGCTCATCCCCCAGCAGCGCCTTGGCCACGGTCCAGCCTTCGTTCTCCCGCCCCAGCACGTTCTCCACCGGCACGCGGACATCATCGAAATGCACCGTGTTCCAGAGCCGCCGCCCGTTCAGCGCGATCAGCGGACGCACCTCGACCCCCGGCGTATCCATCTCGATCAGCAGGAAGGTGATCCCCTCCTGCTTCTTCGCCGCCGGATCGCTGCGGACCAGGCAGAAGATGTGGTTCGCCTCCTCCGCCGCGCTGGTCCAGATCTTGGAACCGTTGACCACGTAATGGTCGCCGTCGCGCACCGCCCGCGTCTGCACCCCGGCAAGGTCGGAACCCGCCCCCGGCTCCGAATAGCCCTGGCACCACCAGTGCTCGTCGGAGAGGATCTTCGGCAGGTAATGTTCCTTCTGCTCCGGTCGCCCGAAGGCGATCAGCGCCGGGCCGATCATGTTGAAGTTGAAGGCGATCAGCGGCGGCGCATGGGCCAGACGGCATTCCATGTCGAAGATGTGGCGCTGCATGATGGTCCAGCCCGGTCCCCCGGCGGACTTCGGCCAGCTTGCCGCCAGCCAGCCCTGCGCCCGCAGCGGTTCGTGCCAGCGCAGCATGTCCTGCCGTCCCACCGGCAGACCCCGTTTCACCCTGTCGGCAATGTCCGCAGGCAGTTCGGCCTTCAGGAAATCGCGGACTTCCGTCTGGAAGGCCTGTTCGTCGGCACTCAGTGCGAGTTCCATGCCCTAATCCTCCTGTCAGCGACCCGTGAACTCGGGTGCCCGCTTTTCCTGCCAGGCGGCGATGCCTTCGCGGAAATCCTCCGACTTCAGGGCGGCAGCCAGTTCGTCGGCAGCCTGGTCCTGCGCGGTATCCATGGATTGCTCCATCGCCCGCAGCACCAGGTCCTTCATGATACGGGTGGAGCGGGGGGAAACATTGGCGGCAATGTCGCGCGCATAGTCCTGCGCGGTCTGCAGCACGTCGGCGGCGGGCACGGTCCGGTCCACCAGTCCCATGCGCTGCGCCTCGTCACCCTGGATGATCCGGGCCGAATAGAGCAGGTCGAGTGACCGGGACGGCCCGATCAGGCGCGGCAGCAGCCAGGCCAGACCATATTCCGCCACCATGCCGCGCTTGGCAAAGGCGGTGCCCATCTTGGCCTCGGTCGCCGCGATGCGCACGTCGCAGAACAGCGCCATCACCAGCCCGACACCCACCGCCGCGCCATTCATGGCGGCAATCAGCGGCTTCGGCACCGTGGTCAGATAGGCATACTTGGCGTGAAATCCCTCCGGCAGGTCCAGCCCGCCCTTGATCGCGCCGTGGTTAGGCAGCGGTTCCTGCTCCTTGCCGCCGCTGGCCGTGTTCGACAGCCGTGCCGCATCGGCACCGGCGCAGAAGCCCCGGCCCGCGCCGGTCAGCACGATGGCCCGCACCGCAGCGTCATCGGAGGCGACCTGCATGGCGTGCCGGATCTCCCCGCCCATCTGCAGGGTCATGGCATTCATCCGGTCCGGACGGTTCATGGTTATGGTCGCAACACCGTCCGACACTTCGTAGAGAATTTGCTCGTAGTCCACGTCCGGCCCTCCCCGACCCTGAAGCTCTGCGCATTCTTATGCCGGGGATGTCGATTTGAGACAAGTGCATTAATGCGGCCAGTCCATCCGATCAGCGGGAGCGGGCCGGGGCCGACCGGGTCACCGGATGGACCCGCCGGGGCCGGGAAAGAGTAGGGGAAGCCCGGTTCGGTCGGGGGGACCCGGGCTTCCCCGCCAGATGGATGCCGTCTGGGAAAGGAGGGGGCGACAGCATCATCTGGTCCGTTGGCACGCCGACGGTGGGACCAGCCGGTGCGGCACAACGAACCTGTTGGCGGTCAGGGGCCTCTTGGGCCTGACCGGTTCAGTGAACAATGGCAACCGGCGGTGCCAGCCGGGACCGGTCCAGCAGGGTCAGGGCCGCGCCTTCGATGGCATAGAGCACGTCACTGGCCAGCACACGGTCGCAGGGACCGGTATCCGACATCAGCAGGGCCAGGCGATAGCCATCGGGCCGCTTGCTGTCGTGCTGGCGAACCTGTTCCCGCCGGAACGCGGGATCCGTGACCAGGGTGTCGAGGCCGTGAATGATGTCCAGCGTCGCCTCCAGCAGACTCTTGTGGCGCGCCCGGCTGATTCCGCCGGCGGCGCGAACCGCATCCAGACCAAGGCCATAGGGCACGGTCAGGGTCTCGGGATAGGGATTGCTCGCCCTGCCGGCCGAGAGGTCGCTGCCCCAGTCGGTCACGGCCGCTGCCAGTCCGATCAACAGCGACGGCGGCAGATCGGACGGCGCCGCAGGAGCTTCCACACCAGACTGTGCCCGGGCCACCGCGTCACGCACACCGACGATCTCGTTGGCGCGCAACACGACGGGCAGCATGATGGTCACGAAAGCCTGCTGCCGTTCGGTCATGCGTCTGCTGCCAGAAATGTCGGTCGGCAGGGATTCCACATAGCGGCGCGGTATGCGCATGCCGGCACGGATCGCATGATAGGGGTCGTAGTCGAGTTCCTGCAGCGCCCTGCGGGTGGTGGTGGGGCAGTAGCTGGCACCTCCGACCGAAACGCCGAACTGGCCCAGCGGATGATCCTGCAAAGCTGCGAAGTACATGTCGTGTCCTTCCGTTTGGCGTTCGTCCGAACCGGTCCTGTTCGTCCGCCGGGTGGGGGGCAGATCGACTGCCCGTCGCTGTCCATTGATCTGGGGGGTCGCACGTGACCGGTCAGCGTCGCGGCTGTGGCCGATCTGTGACCACCGATCACCGGTCCCGTTCCCATCGGACTGACCCGCTTCATGCGGCGCACCCTGGGCTTCGGTACCCGCAACCGTTGCAAGGTCCCGGGTTTCGATCATCCGCTGGCCGATCTGATGCTGCTTTTCCATGCCCCCATGGTCGCCGACCGACCGTGGCATTGGTGTGTAACGGAAGGGGCAATATCAGGGCGGACGAACCGATTCCGACACCGCGGGCCGACACGGGACTGGAACAGGCCGGGGGCGTCTGGCAGGATCACCGGATGAACACGACCGTCGACATGCAACCAGGAGACGAGATCACGGCGTTGCCGGAGGCGGAACGGCTGGCGCGGCTGCGGCTTGTCCGCAGCGAGAACATCGGCCCCGCCACCTTCCACGGTCTGCTGGCCCGGTACGGGTCTGCGGTCCGGGCGCTGGAGGCACTGCCGGAGATCGCGGCACGGGCAGGCCGCCGAAAGCTGCGGATCGCCCCCGCAGCCGATGCAGAGCGGGAATGGCAGGCATTGGGGCGGCTTGGCGGCAGCTTCCTGATCGTCGGTGACCCGGACTATCCCGCCCCCCTCGCCGCCATCAGCCAGGCGCCGCCAGTGCTTGCCACAGTTGGCAGGCGGGAACTTCTCGCGCGTCCGATGCTGGGCGTGGTCGGCGCCCGCAATGCCTCAGCCAATGGCAGGACATTCTGTCGCCAGATCGTCGCGGCAGTGGGGGATGCCGGCATCGCGGTCGTTTCCGGACTGGCCCGCGGCATTGACGGGGAGGCGCATCGCGCCAGCCTTGCAACCGGAACCATCGCCGTCGTCGCGGGCGGAATCGACGTCTTCTACCCGCCGGAGAACCGCGAGCTGCAGGCCGCGATCGGGCAGGAGGGCCTGGTCATCGCGGAGGCGCCGCTGGGCGCTGAACCGATGGCGCGGCATTTTCCCCGGCGCAACCGGATCATCTCCGGCCTTTCGCTCGGCGTTCTGGTGATCGAGGCACAGTTGCGCTCCGGCACCCTGATCACGGCCCGGCTGGCAGGGGAGCAGGGTCGGGAAGTATTTGCCGTTCCCGGATTCCCGCTCGACCCCCGCGCCCGTGGTGCCAACCGGCTGTTGCGTGAGGGGGCGACCCTGGTCGAGACCGGCGATGACATCATCGAACCCCTGCTCACCGCGCACGGCCTCGCGAGCTCACGCAACCCGGGCATGCCGGAGGGGCCGTCCCCCCGCTTCGGGGGCCATGGGGACATGACAGACGGGATTGCCGGGGCCGATGCTGTACCGGATGGCGTGGATCATGCCCGCGACACCCTGCTGGCCGCGCTGTCCGCGGAGCCATCACCTGCAGATCACCTGATGCGCGCAGCCGACATTTCGGCCCCGGTCTTTCATGCCGCCGTGCTGGAGCTGGAGATCGCCGGACGGGTCACCCGACATGCGGGAAACAGGTTCTCCCTGGTTCTCTAGATCGATCCATCAAATGATGGAATCGGCACCGGCCCGCTCCCCCACCCGGCCACCCATAAGCGTGACGGCGGCCCCGTTGACAGGCTGAAACGCTTTGCCCATGTTCCAGCCGCCCGGGGTGACAGGCATTGCGCGTCACCCGAAGCCAAGCAGAGGTTCCATGGACGTCGTCGTCGTCGAGTCGCCTGCCAAGGCGAAAACCATCGGTAAGTATCTTGGCCCGGGCTATACCGTCCTGGCATCGTTCGGCCATGTGCGCGACCTGCCGTCGAAGGACGGCTCGGTGCTGCCGGATGAGGATTTCGCCATGACCTACCAGGCGGACCCGAAGTCCGCCAAGCACCTGAAAGCCATCGCGGATGCCATGAAGGGTGCCGATCGTCTGATCCTGGCCACCGACCCGGATCGTGAGGGCGAGGCCATTTCCTGGCACGTGCTGGAGGCCCTGCGGGCCAAGCGCGCGGTGAAGAAGGACATGGGCGTCGAGCGGGTGGTGTTCAACGAGATCACCAAGCGCGCCATCCTGGCCGCGATGAAGCAGCCGCGCGACATCGACATGGATCTGGTCAACGCACAGCAGGCCCGGCGCGCCCTCGACTATCTGGTGGGTTTCACGCTCAGCCCCGTGCTCTGGCGCAAGCTGCCCGGTGCCCGTTCCGCCGGTCGTGTGCAGTCGGTCGCGCTGCGCCTGATCGTCGAGCGCGAACTGGAGATCGAGAAGTTCGTGCCGCGCGAATACTGGTCGATCCGCGCCGTGTTCAGGACCGCGAACGGCGAGGAAGTCAGTGCCCGCCTGACCCAGGTCGACGGCAGGAAGCTGGACAAGTTCGATATCGCCAACGAGGCCCAGGCGACGGAACTGGCCGCACGCGCCGCGCACGGCAGTTTCAGCGTTGCCGGGATCGAGACGCGCCAGACCCAGCGCCGCCCGCAGCCGCCCTTCATCACCTCGACCCTGCAGCAGGAGGCGGCGCGCAAGCTCGGCTTCAGTGCCAAGCAGACCATGCAGGTGGCCCAGCGCCTCTATGAGGGCGCGGACATCGGCGGCGAGACGGTCGGCCTGATCACCTATATGCGGACCGACGGCGTGCAGCTGGCGGCGGAGGCGGTGGACGCGATCCGCAGCACGGTGCAGTCGACGTTCGGCAATGCCTTCCTGCCCGGCAAGCCACGCGAATGGTCGACCAAGGCCAAGAACGCGCAGGAAGCGCATGAGGCCATTCGCCCGACCGACATCAGCCGCACCCCCGACGAGATGAAACGCGTGCTCTCGGCGGAGCAGCACCGGCTCTACGACCTGATCTGGAAGCGCACGGTCGCCAGCCAGATGGAGAATGCCCGTCTGGCCCAGACCGCCGTCGACATCGCGGCGGAGAACGGCCTGACTTTCCGCGCCAACGGCACGGTGGTCGAGTTCCCCGGCTTCCTGAAGCTCTATGAGGAAGGCCAGGACGACCGCGCGGACGATGATGACGAGAGCCGCCTGCCGAAGATGACGGAAGGCCAGGCCCTGGACCGGGAGAAGATCGAGCCGAAGCAGCATTTCACCGAGCCGCCGCCGCGATTCTCCGAGGCCAGCCTGGTGAAGAAGCTGGAGGAACTGGGCATCGGTCGCCCGTCTACCTACGCCTCCATCCTGTCCGTGCTGCAGGAGCGCGACTATGTCCGCCTGGACAAGAAGCGCTTCATTCCCGACGACAAGGGGCGGCTGGTGACGGCGTTCCTGATCAATTTCTTCGAGCGCTACGTGGAATTCGACTTCACCGCGACGCTGGAGGAGGAACTGGACGACATTTCCGCCGCCAAGATCGACTGGAAGGAAGTGCTGCGCCGGTTCTGGACGAATTTCCATGCTGCGGTGGAGGAAACCAAGGACCTGCGCATCGGCGAGGTTCTGGACGCCCTGAACGAGTTCCTGGCGCCGTCGCTGTTCCCGCCGAAGGAAGATGGCAGCAATCCGCGCACCTGCCCGAAATGTGCCATCGGCGAGCTCAGCCTGCGGCTGGGCAAGTTCGGCGCGTTCCTTGGCTGCTCCAATTATCCCGACTGCAAGTTCACCCGGAAACTCGGCGGCGACCCGTCGGATATCGAGGCACAGGCCGGTGAGGACCGGGAGATGGGAATCGACCCGGCAACGGGGGAGATGATCTGGCTGAAGCACGGTCCCTACGGACCCTATCTGCAACTGGGCGAGCCGGAGGAGAAGGGGCAGAAGCCGAAGCGCGTCTCCCTGCCGAAGGGGCTGGAGCCGGATGCGGTCGAACTGCCGCTGGCGATCCAGCTGATTTCCCTGCCCCGCGAGGTCGGCAAGCATCCGGAGACCGGCAATCCGATCAATGCCGGCCTGGGGCGCTATGGTCCCTATGTGGAGCACGAGAAGAAGTACGGTCGCCTGAGTGACTGGCGCGAGGCGCTGGAGGTCGGTCTGAACCGGGCGGTGACGGTCCTGGCCGAGGCCGGGAACCGTGGCGGGCGCACTGCCGCAAAGCCGCTGAAGGTGCTGGGCGAGCACCCGGACGGCGGTGGCGAGGTACAGGTGCTGGACGGGCGCTATGGCCCCTACGTCAAGCACGGCAAGATCAATGCGACGATCACCAAGGGGATCGAACCGGCCGAGATCACCATGGATCAGGCGGTGCAGTTGATTGCCGAACGCGCCGCGAAATCCGGCAAGAAGGCCCCTGCGAAGAAGAAACCGGCAGCAAAGAAGCCTGCCGCGAAGAAAGCACCGGCAAGGAAGAAGGCCGCGCCGAAGAAGAAGGCGGAAGGAGAATCGTGATTTCTCCTCACGCCGCTGGCCATGGGAACCCATGGTAAAGTCCGTTCCCCCGCATCTGCCCTCGAAGCAGGAGATCCGGCGTTTCATCGATGAATCCGGCGGCAGGGCGGGCAAGCGCGAGGTCGGCAAGGCGTTCGGTATCAAGGGTCAGGACCGGATCTGGCTGAAACGGCTGCTGAAGGAGATCACTGCCGAACGCGATGCGGAGGGACTGCCGGGCCGCAAGGACCATCCGCCACGGGAACGGCGGGAGTCCGGTGGCAGGCAGCAGCGACTCCCCCCGGTCGGCGTCATCGAGGTCACCGAAGTCGATGAGGACGGCGACCTGCTGTGCCGCCCGCTGAAGTGGGAATCCGATGCCCCGCCACCGCGTATCGAGCTGGTGGAGAAGACCGTGCGCGGACCGGCGGCAAAGCCCGGCGACCAGTTCCTCGCCCGGCTGGGCCGCGATGGTCAGGTCTATCAGGCGCGGGTGCTGCACCGGCTGGAGGTCACGGCACGGAAGATCTTCGGCGTGTTTCAGCAGGCCATGCCGCCGGGTCGGGGCGGACGGGTCCAGCCGACCGACCGCAAGCTGCGCCAGGAAATGATCATCGAGCCGGGCAATGACGGCGGTGCCACCAGTGGCGATCTGGTGCTGGTTGAAACGCTGCCCGGTCGCGCGCTGGGTCCCAGACTGGGCAAGGTGGTCGAGGTTGTGGGCAGCTTCGACGATCCACGCGCCATTTCCCTGCTGGCACTGCAGACCCACGAGATTCCGCGCGAGTTCTCGCCCGAGGCACTGGGTGCTGCGGCGGAGGCCATGCCGGTCACCGACCCGGGCAAGCGGACGGACCTGCGGGACATGCCGCTGGTCACCATCGACCCGCCCGACGCACGGGACCATGATGACGCGATCCATGCGGTCGCGGACGATGATCCGGACAATCCCGGCGGCTATCGCCTGACCGTCGCCATTGCAGATGTCGCCTGGTACGTGCGCCCCGAAAGCGCGATCGACCGCGACGCGCAGGCGCGCGGTGTCTCCGTCTATTTCCCGGACCGTGTCGCGCCCATGCTGCCGGAACGGCTGTCGGGCGACCTCTGTTCGCTGATGCCGGGGGAAGACCGCCCGGTGATGGCGGTGGAGATGGTGATCGACGCCACGGGAGGGAAACGCCGCCACCGCTTCTTCCGCGCCATGATGCGCTCCGCCGCCAACATCGCCTATGCCGATGCGCAGGCCGCCATCGACGGCGATCCGCGCCCGGAACTGGACGGACTGCTGGACCCGGTGCTGAGACCGCTGTTCGCGGCATGGGCACTGCTGGATCAGGCCCGTCATCGCCGCGGCCCGCTGGAGCTCGACCTGCCGGAGCGCAAGGTGCTGCTGGGCGACGACGGCTACATCGCCGGGATCGTGCCGCAGGAGCGGCTGGACGCGCATCGGGTGGTCGAGGAGTTCATGGTGCTGGCCAATGTCTGCGCGGCGGAAACGCTGGAGCGGCGCGGCAAGCCCTGCGTCTATCGTGTCCACGAACCCCCTGATCCGGAGCGGCTGCGCGGCCTGAAGGACTTTCTCGGCACGCTGGGGCTGTCGTTCAATGCCGGGGACGTGGTGAAACCCGCCATGTTCAACCGCGCCCTGTCGAAGGTCGCGGGCCGGGAAACCGCGCCGATGGTCAGCGAGGCCGTGCTGCGCGCCCAGACCGCCGCCTATTACGACACGGAAAACCAGGGCCATTTCGGCCTGGCGCTGCGCCGCTACGCCCATTTCACCTCTCCCATCCGGCGCTATGCCGACCTGCTGGTGCACCGCGCACTGATCGATGCCATGGGTGCAGGCGCGGGCGGGCTCGGGGACACGGATCCGGATACGGTGCAGAGGCTGGCCGAACAGACCTCCACGTTCGAGCGCCGCGCGATGCTGGCGGAGCGTGACGCGCTGGACCGCTTCACCGCCATCTTCCTGCAGGACCAGGTGGGGGGACAGTTCGCGGCCCGGATCAGCGGCATCACCCGCTTCGGCATGTTCGTCGCCCTGGCGGAGACCGGGGCGTCCGGCATCATCCCGATGCGCAGCCTCAGCAGTGACTTCTTCGACTTCGACGAGGCTGCGATGCAGCTTGTCGGACGCCGCACCGGCAAGGTCTGGCAGTTGGGCGAGCGCGTCACCGTGCGCCTGAAGGAGGCATCACCCGTCACCGGCGGTCTCGCGTTCGAGATCATCGATCCGAAGGGCGACAGCAGTGGCGGCAAGGGCAGCCTGAAGGGACCGGGTCGCGGCAGCCTGAAACCGCACCGTCCGCCACCGGGTCAGAAGCGCGGGAAGCCCAGGAAGCGGCGCTGAATCTCCAGACCGTCAGAAATCTGTCCGGAAACGTCACTATCAAAGGGGCGGTCGCAACAAGGTTGCCCCCTGAAACATCGCGCCGCATGATGCGGCAACAGGGAATTCGACAGCACGAACGTGCGTCAAGCAGGGAGAACTGGCATGTCTGACGAACTGAAGTATCTGAGTGATCGTGTGGTACGCGGTCTGATGGACCGTCGCGCTTTCATGGGACGTGCCGCGGCACTGGGTGCAGGTGCGACACTTGCGGGCTCCATGCTGTCCAGCGCGGCCTTTGCCGCCGGACCGCAGAAAGGTGGCATCCTGAAGGCCGGCATGGTCGGCGGCGAGTCCACCAACAGCCTCGACCCGGCCACCTTCGCGAGCCAGGTGCCCTTCGCATTCGGTCACTCCTGGGGTGATACGCTGGTCGAGACATCCCCCACCGGTGGCATCGTCAATCGTCTGGCGGAGGAAGTCAGCGCAACAGCCGATGCGCGGGTCTGGACCTTCAGGATCCGCTCCGGCGTGACCTTCCACAACGGCAAGACCCTGACCGCCGCTGACGTGGTCGCGACCCTGCAGCGCCATTCGGGTGAGGAAACCAAGTCCGGCGCGCTGGGTATCATGCGCGGTATCGAGACCATCAGTCAGGACGGCAACAACGTCGTCGTGGCGCTGAAGAATCCGAACGCCGACCTGCCCTATCTGATGGCCGACTATCACCTGATCATCCAGCCGAACGGCGGCATGGATGCGCCGGATGCCGGTATCGGTACCGGCCCCTACAAGGTGGTGGTGAACGAACCCGGCGTGCGCTATGTCGGCGAACGCTTTGCCGACTTCTGGGATGCGCCGAACCGCGGCCATGCCGACCAGATCGAGATCATCGTCATCAATGACGCCACGGCCCGCACGGCGGCGCTGCAGGGCGGCCAGGTGCACATGATCAACCGCGTCGAGCCGAAGATCGTCGATCTGGTGAAGCGGGTTCCGGGCGTCACGATCCAGAACGTCGGCGGTCGCGGACACTATGTCTTCATCATGCATTGCAATACCGCGCCGTTCGACAACAACGACCTGCGGCTGTCGCTGAAGTACGCCATGGACCGGGAGCAGATGGTCGACAAGATCCTGCGCGGCTATGGCACCGTCGGGAACGACATGCCGATCAA
>CAXBNO010000034.1:0-12332 GCA_963976775.1 uncultured Kordiimonadales bacterium | reverse complement strand
AGATCGAGGCCGAGGAAGACGCCGAGGCCGCCTGGGTCGCCCATGTCGGCGACGGCTTTCTGGGGGTCAGCTTCGTCAACGGCCAGCAGATCAACCGCAGCCTCGGGATGTGGATCAGAAAGCGCTGCCGGGTCGAGGAACTATGACCGCGCTTGGCCTGTTGCTGACACAGGAACCCTGGCTGGCCACGGGACTTGCCGCTGTCCTGGGACTGCTGCTGGGCAGTTTCCTGAACGTCATCGTCGGTCGCCTGCCCGCCGTGGCCCTGGATCCCGACCGGGCAGACGAGTGGCCGGGACTGCTGGTCCGGCCCGGATCCCACTGCCCGCACTGCCGCAATCCGATCCGCTGGTACCACAACCTGCCCCTGCTGGGATGGCTGCTGCTGCGCGGTCGCTGTCACGACTGTGATGCACAGATACCGCTGCGCTATCCGTTGCTGGAACTGGCCGGTGGCATGCTGATGGGGGTGAGTGTCTTCTGGCACGGGCCAGACCTGGCGGCACTGGCCATCGGCCTGTTCCTGCTGGCACTGCTGGCGCTGGCCGCGATCGATCTGGAGCACCAGATCCTGCCCGATCAGCTTGTCCTGCCCCTGCTCTGGGCCGGACTGCTGATCAATGCGTTCGGGGTCCTGACATCACCACAGGATGCGATCCTGGGTGCCGCCGCGGGTTTCCTGCTGCTGACCGGGCTGCGTCTCGCCTATCGCGCCCTGCGCGGTATCGACGGCATGGGACAGGGCGATGCCAAGCTGATTGCCGCCATTGGTGCGTGGCTGGGGTTGCAGCCGACGCTGACCACGCTGCTGATCGCCTTCGTGAGCGGCAGTCTGGTGGCACTGGTACTTCACCTGATGCGCCGGCTGGAACATCGCCAGTGCCTGCCCTTCGGTCCCGGGATCGCTCTCGGGGCGCTGGCCGCCAGTCTGGGCGTCAGCCTGTTCTGAAACGGAAACGTTCTATTCGGTGCGGGAAAGACTGGCCTGGCGCGCGGCACCGGGGCTGAAGTCCATCAACACCCGGGAACTGACCGGGTGCTTGCCGTAGCGATACTCCAATCGCACGTAGTGGCGAACCTCGGGGCTGTACCACCAGCGCTCGAACCCGGTCCAGTTGGTCGCGGCATTGCGCGAGCGCATGACGATCACCCAGGTATCGAACGTACCGGCCGGCACGGTGATGGTTTCCCGGCCCTCCAGAATCCAGGAAGTGCGGTGCACACGCGGTTGCTGGTTGGATGTGTATTCTCGGGTGAAGACCACGGGACGGCGCATCTGCAAGGTCTGCGCTTCCGCGGCGTCGATGGAGCGAAACACCACCCGGCGATGTGCCGTTGCCGACTGTGCCTCCTGCCGCAGGAATCCATGGCGCGTGAACCATTGACCCGGATCGTCCAGCCGCTGGAACCGGGTGATATCGCCATCAACGCCGATGACCTGCAGACCGTACCCGTCGCTGTACATCCAGCGGTCGCCGCGCACCCAGCGCGGGGCGGCAACAGCGGGGCCGGAGAAATCCTCGGTAACTGGCGTCGTCGCCGGTGCAGGGGTTTCCGCGATCCTGGCGGCGGGGATGGCACTGGCGCTGGTGGCCGGTGGTTGCCCGGACCCGGCATAGCGGCCTTCCTGACAGGCAGAGAGCACGAGACAGGCGATCAGACCGACAGGCGCGAGCAGCAATTTCCGTTTCATTGTGTTTCCACCCATGCCTGTCGCACCGTACGCCCCCGCGCATCCAGTTCATGTTCCAGCAGCAGCGCGGGCAACCATGCCTGCTGCATGGCAGCGGGGCGGGTCATGCCACGGATGATGAAGTTGCCATTGTCGGCCTGCCACCCGGCCAGCAGCATGCGGCGATCCCTGTAGGTCTGCGGCGCGATCACGCTGGCATTGGCAAAGTCGGGGACGCGGCTGACCCGGTTGTCGAAGGACAGGAAGGTCTCGCGCAGCACCAGTTCATCGCGCTGCCCCGAAGCCAGCGCCTCCACCGCCGATGCAAGCTCACTGCGGAACCCCGCGACATGGATCAGGCTGTAGTACAGCGGCCCGACCAGCGCGCCCGCCAGCAGCAGGACCGCCAGCAGACGCGACGAGGCAACCACCAGCGCCCGCGATGCACGGTAACGGCGCGCCATTATTCATCTTCCTCCAGGCTGCGCATGACGTTCGGAAAGGCGCGTCCCTTGCCACCCATCAACGCATCCGCTGCGGACGAAAGGCGGCCGCGCTGCTTGCTGACATAGGCTGTCGTGCCGGAGCGTTGCGCGATGTCCTGGGCGAAGGGTGCGCCCTCGTGCACCACCTTCGGTGTGATGAAGAAGATCGTTTCCGACAGGTTGTTGGTGGACGACTCATTGCCGAACATCCAGCCCAGCAGCGGCATGTCCTTCAATCCCGGCACGCCGCTTTTCTGTTCACGCCGGTCATCATCGAACAATCCGCCGATGACATAGGTCGCGCCATTGGGAACCAGCACCTCGGTCTGCACTTCCTGGCTGCGCACATCGATCTGGCCGAAGACACCTGCGCCGGGCGCCGAGTTGACCGCATTGATGCTGAGGCGCACCAGGCTGTCATCGTTCTCCACGGTGGAGGGCACGATCGACGGCGTGATCTCCAGCGTCAGGCCGGTCTGGATCTCCGCCAGACTCTGCCCATTGTCACCACCGGTATCGACCTGGACGAAAAGATCCTGCGCCCGCGTTATGCGTGCCGTGACATTGTCCAGGGTCACCAGCCGCGGTGCGGACAGCACCTGCGCCTTGTTCTCTTCCTCCAGCAGGTTCAGCTGTGCCTGCAGGATGTTTCCGGCGCTGCCGATCACGAAGGATGCCAGCGTCGCGTTCGGGGCGGCCACGACCGGCAGCAGCGAGAGCGCGTTCAGTCCATCCGAATCGAACAGGGTCCCGTTGCCGTTGCCGACCTGCGTACCGCTGGAGCCGCTGTCGAAGGCACCGCTGCGGTTGGCACCGGCCTCAGCGGAGACGGAGCCCCGCAGCGCGACACCCAGTTCCTCCGCGACACCGACTTCAGCGGTGGCGATGATGACCTCGATCTCCACCATGCGCAGCGGCTGGTCGAGCTGCAGCACGACCTTCTCCACAGCGATGATGCCGTTGTCCGTGCCCCGGACAATGACGGAGTTGGTGCGCTGATCGACCGACACGACTGGGCGGGCGATCTGCTGCAGGCGGCGGAAGAACTGATCCTCGGTTTCCTCCCCGTCCGCGGCATTCCCGCGACGGGCAACGTTGGAATCGATACTGAGTTGTCCCAGCATGGCCTGCAGCGTCTGTTCGATTCCCGGCACCGTGACGGTCGTGCCGTGAAAGCGGCGCGTGGTCTGGCCAACGGATGCGAAGCGGAGCGGAATGACCTTCACGTCGGCTTCCAGCATCTGCTGGTACATGTTCTGCTCCAGCTCCGCGCGCCTGCGCTTGCGGTCCAGCGCGACCTGCTCCAGCTCCAGCTCCTGACGGGTCCGCTCGGATTCCTCGACCCGCGCGATCAGGTCCGTCACTTCCGTGAGGTATTCGGTGCGCCCCTGGATCAGCAGGGTATTCGTTGCCGGATCATGCGCCACGCCCTCGGTCGGAATGCCGAAACGGGTCAGCATGGACCGGATGGCATCGAAGCGCGCATGGGTCAGGGTCACGAATTCGCGGCGGACCACCTGATCCGCCTCCGCACTGTCCATGTAGATCGTCACGGTGCGGGTCTGTGCATTGTACTCGTACCCCAGACCCTGCTCGATCAGCAGTTGCTCGAAGGCATGACGCGGCAGCACATTGTCGAACCGCAGGGAAACCTCGGCCTGCACGCCGGGACGGAAGATTGCGGAGATTCCGGCGGTCCGCAGAATGCTGCGCAGCACGCTGCGAATGTCGTCATCGACCGAGGTGCGGCTGTAGCGCAGGTCGTCACGCCAGGGGATGTCCTGTCCGGGCTGGTTCTGGGCTGCGGCGGTGGCCGCGAACAGCAGCACGAACAGCGCGAGCAGGCCGCAGAGCCATCCTGCCGACGGGATGCCGGCGACCCTTCTGTCAGCCATGCTGCTGGTTGATCCCATGTCTCAGTCCTTCTGACCGGTCATATTCTTTCTCGGCACCGGAATGCCAACCTGGTCAGTGACTATGCGGATACAGGGTTAATTCCGGATTAAACAACGGATGAAAGTGCCCCGAACATCGACACTGGGCTGCGCCCCGAACCGGTCAGAGGGAGACATCCAGGATGATCGCTGAGCTGTCGTCGCGCAGCGGCCCGGCGACGACCGCAGCGGCAAGACCGCGAACGCAGCCTTCCAGCGACCCGCCGGGTTCCGGCTCCGGTGCCGGAACACCACTGTGGGTCCGGGCCGCGAAGTCACAGCCGTCGGAGGTAATCATCAGCCGCGTGCCATCGGTCAACGGAAAGGCGCGGAACTCGGCGTCCGCAACAGGCGTCATGCCCATCGCCCGGCGGATTCGTGGCTTGCGCACCCTTCCCGAAACCAGGGAGGGGCGGGCTGTGGCTTCCATGTGATCCACGGTCAGCTTCTTCCAGTTCCGCTCCGCCCGTACATGGACCGCACAGTCACCGACATGAAACGTGGTGAATTCCGACCTGGTCTCGTCCAGCAGTACTCCCGCCAGGCAACATCCGCCGGGATGCCGTTCCGATCCGCCCGGCTTCCAGGCCTTGGCGAGCATGCGCCCGTTGGTCCAGGCGACGGCGTCACGCAGGGTGGCAGCCCGGTCAACGACAGGACTTGCCGAGGACAGGTATTCCTCTATCAGGTCGAGACAGTCCTGTGCTGCCTGTCCGCCGGACATGGAGCCGCCGATGCCGTCGGCCACCGCGACAAGGCCGAACTCCTCGGCCACACGGATACGGTCGTCATTGGCTTCGCGCCTGGAACCGCACAGGCTGAAGCCTGCATGCTCAACCTGGATGCCGCCGAGCCGGAAGCGACCGACCAAGAGCGGTCCCGAATAGCTCTCCAGAACCGTCGGGAAATCCACATCACTGTGCTGGTTCACCTAGACGGCCTCTCGCTGCTGTGCCTGGTTCTCGACCCGAAGCCCGAAACTGATGACGGAGGGGTCGCTTTCTTCCGGCGAAGCCCCGAGATAGATCCGTCCGGTACTGTCCAGTGCAGCACTGACATTCTGGTGGACATGCTCGATCTTGCCGTCGCCCCGTTCGAGATAGGTTCCGCGCCGGCTCTGGTCGATCAGGAAGAACTGACCCTGCGAGTCGATGATGCGGGCATGCGGTCGGGAAACGCGCGGGTCGCTGACAGTGATATCGCAGATCAGTTCCGGCTGACGCGGATTGGGCCGACCGATCAGGAACTCGCCGGAGCCATGATGTACCGCATGGAAACGCCCCTTGTGCTCCAGCGCCAGCCAGTCTTGATTCTCCGACCTGAAAGCCAGATCGTCCGTGAACTCCGTCAGGTCCGCTTCCTCATCGGCATGAAGCATGCGCGCGGGGGGGAATGTGATCGTTACCGTGGTACCTGCATCCAGCACGCTGTCGATCTTGATCGTGCCATCATGGTGCTCCACAAGTGACTTGGCGATGGCCAGCCCCAGCCCGGTTCCCTCATGCGCCTTGCTGTAGTCATCGGTGCCCTTGACAAAGGCGTCGAATACATTCTCCAGTTTCTCTGGCGCAATGCCGACGCCGGCATCGGTGACCGAGATGACGAGCGAACCCGTGGTATCCTCATTGGCCGTGATGGTCACATGGCCGGTATCCTTGGAGTAGCGGACAGCATTGCCCAGAATATTGGTCAGCACCTGGCGGATGGCGCGCAGGTCCCCCCAGAGCCGACCGATGTTGGGCGACAGGCGCATGTCGAGCCGGACCCCTGAATTGCGCGATTCCGGACCCAGCAGGTTGACCACGCTGCCGATGACCTCGGCGACATTGATCTCCACTTCCTCGAACGTCGCCTTGCCGACCTGAAGTCGGGACATGTCGAGAATATCGTCAACCAGCGACAGCAGATGACGTCCGCTCTCGAGAACATCGCCGATGTAGCCCTTGTAGCGATCGTTGCCGATCGGCCCCATCTGTTCCAGATGCATGATCTCGCTGAAGCCGATGATCGCGTTTAGCGGGGTTCGCAGTTCGTGGCTCATGGTCGCCAGAAACATGGACTTCGCCTCGTCGGCAGCAGCTGCCTTGTCGCGCTCCCCTTCCAGCTCCATCGTGCGCGTCTGGAAGTCCTGCCTGGTGCTCTCCAGCTTCTGATGCAGGGCATCGAGCTGGGCCGCGAGATCGGCTGCATTCCCTTCTGCAGTGGCTGCCGCCGGTTCGGCTTCGGGCACGTTGGCAGCGGGAGCTTTCCGCGAGTTTCCGCTGCGCGTCAGCACCAAAAGACCGATGGTGATGAGTGACAGGATGCCGAGCAGAAACGCCTCGGTGCCTGTGAGCCAGCCCGCCGAATATGTCCAGCGCGCAGCCCTGTTGGGTGCCGCCATGCCGATGACGGTCACATTGATGCCGCCGATGCCGGGACTCGTTTCATGGATCAAGGCACCGTCTGCCGCATCGATCCGGGACTGGAGTACCAGATCACGGCCAATCGGAATGATCTCGAGGGAAGTTGCACGCACACCGGCATCGGAAAGAGCCTCAGAGCGTCGCTCCAGGGCGGCGGCAATGCTGCTCCTGTCGGAGGCAAAGACACCGCTCGCAGATGAACCGGCGGAAAGTGCCGCGACCCGCACATCCCCGACACGATGCATGCCGATCAGGGCGACAGCGACGACCGCCAGTACAAGGATCAGAACTCGCTGCACGAACCGCAGCCGCATCACAATGCTCCTTCCGCCATCATTGGCGTCGACCGACCTGTTCCCAAAGATCAGTCTGCCGGGAAAGGCTTAACAAACGAAGAATTCCCGGCCTCTGCGCCCTCTTCCGGGGAAACGGTCCTCACATTGGCGACAAAGGCCGAAACCTCGTCGCTGCTCCCCGAACCGGCCACGGTCGGGAACCGCAGGACAAATCGTTCCAGCCGGTTCAGCCCCTGACGCTGCAACAGCACCCGGTCGTCCAGAATGCTCGTGATCTCCCGATTGCCGAGCCTGTCGCCAACCACGTAGTCATGGCCATTGATTGTCACAAGGCTGTAGTCGCCGATCCGCGAAATGCCGGTCAGACTGAAGAATTCGGTAAGGTCGATCCGGTCGCCGTCCAGACTGCCGCCACCATCCAGTCGCTGGAACGGGTTGCGCCGCTCTTCGGCTTCCAGTTTCGCTCTCAGCGCCCGCAGTCGCGGTATCTGCAGCTGCCGTGCGTCGTTGTTCGGCAGCAACTGCAGCTCGAAAGTCGCTTTGGGATCATCGCCGGACTGATCATCCACCTTTGCCGAGAACGAAAGGATGTCCACGTCCAGCTCTTCCAGTGAGGCAATGAAACGCTCAAATGCCAGATAGTCCGCCTCCAGACTGAGGACAAAGAGTTCCGGATTCTCGGTATCGGGGCGAATCCCGTGAATCGGCACCTGCTCTTCCGCGGCAAGTGCCCCGATACGCTCGATGAAGACCGGGGTCGAGGTCAGACGGGGCGCGTCCTTCTGGGCATCCATGATCGTCTTCAGACGCCCGACCTGTTCGGTCAGGCGACTTGCGTCACGTTCCAGGTACGCGGAGACCAGCTGTGCCGATTCGGCCTGCCAGCCATTGATGAAATAGATGTTGGTGCCCAGAAACACGGTCGCTGCGATACCCAGGAACGTCAGGGCGCGCGCCAATGGTCCGATCGTTGCCAGCTGTGCACGGATACCGGGCTTGCTCATTGCGCGACCTCCGGTGCGGAGCGACCAAGACGCAGGACACTGTTCTGCATCTTCTCACGCTCATCCGTCTTCTGGCGCAGACCTTCGAGGGGGCCGACGTTCTCCCCGGGTCCGGCGCCGGAGCCTTCCTTGCGCTTGTTCCTGTCGTACCAGGCATGCAGCTCGAAACTGACCTCACCATCCCCGAAACGGTCGAGGCCTTCGAAGGTCACGCGCCGGAAATCGCTCATGAAGTCGGGATTGCCCTCCAGATGACGGATGAAGTCCGCGATCTCGCCCAGATGACGCCGGTCATCCAGCGTGGTCTGACCATGCAGCACCAGCTTCGTGGTGATCACGTCGGTCTGGCCGACGCTGCGCTCGTCCTGGATGATGGCGACATCGCTGAGCCAGATACTCGCTGGAATGGCCCGTGACACGGCAAAGAACTTCTCGGTCCAGAGGATCTTCGTGGATATCTCCTCCTCTGCACCGGGCTGAACCGCGGCGGCGATGGACATGTCGACGGCCTGGCGCCGAAGCGCCGCCACCCTGTCCTCGGACTGGGCGAGGATATCGAGCTTGCGCTGGACCGACTGCTGAAACGGGGCAACGAAACTGTCAAAGACGACAACGGGCAACGCCAGCAGTGCAAGACCGGCCAGCACCAGAACCCGCTTCTGACGTTTCGCCACCTTGTCGGTTTCGCGTTGCGCCTTGCGGCTGGCCGGACTGGACTTCTTGCGACCGACACCGGTCGTCCGGACATCGACCTTCGGCGTCTGCGCTGGCCCGGCCTGGTCTGCAACGAAGCGGCCATCGCGAAACCGGTACCAAGTCTTCCCCTTGACGATCAGCGGTTCCTGGGTTCCCCGCAACAGATTGAGCGGAAGGTCGTCTTCGGGCTTCTCGGCCAGGCTGCTGTCCGGCGCTTCCAGGGGAATGCCGACCTTCCTGGTCATCCATTCGCAGAAGCCACGGATGGCGCTTGCGCCACTACCGACGAGAATTCTCTCGGGCGGTGCCGCCAGACGGTTCTCGGAGAAGTCGTCGAGTGTGCGCTGGAACTCCCTGAGCAGCGGCTCCGCCACCGCGGCGATGGCCCGGTCCGCAGCTCCGGCCTGAACGTCCCCGTCTTCACCCGGTCCCGCGTCCCTCAGGCGGGCCAGCATGTCCCGCTCCTCCAGCATCTTCACGGTCTGGGCAGTCGGCAGGGAAAGCGCTTCAGACAGGCTCTCCGCGAAGTGCCGGATTCCGATCGGTATGACGCGCCTGACAATCGAACCGCTATTGCTTTCGGCAAGGAACAATTGTGTCTGTGCCGCACCAAGCTCCATGATCGCGAAGGACTGTCCGGAGTTTGCCGTCGCGTTCTTCTGAAACGCGATGGAGGACGGGCTGATTGCCCGCACCCGGGTCGCAAGTTCGCCGCATGCCGAGAGATACTCGCGCACGCGTTCAAGCGATATTGCGGCGATCACCTTCCGACCGATGTCGTCATCGGATTGCGGACCGAAGTTGCAGACGTCGAATGCCGCGTCATCGCGCCCGACGACCTGCCGGGCAAGGTTCGCTAATTTGTCGCGATCATTCATTGCCGACCGGATCAGACGGTTGTCGAGGATGTCCATTTCCGGGTCGGTGACCCGCAGTTCGAGCCAGTCGAGCGATCGGGTTTCGTCCGGTCCAAGTGCCTCGACCGCAGTCTTGATGCTGCGAATGATGTCGCGCCCGTCCCGTTCCATGACCGGCGTCGCGGAGCCACTGGCCTGTGAGCGCACAAGCGACTTGTCCGTGGTGGAATAAAGGCTGAGGGACCATCCAGAGGCATTGACGGAAATGATTGCGCAAACATCACGGGTCCCCACCAGCGGCCCTGTCCCGGAAACAGCCGATTCGACCGCATTCCCGGTTCGCAGGCGACGGATCACAGGCCTCAGGTCGGCCTTCAATATGCGGGACAACTGGTTCACGCGCAAAGATAGTCAGGGCAAGGTTAATTTGCCTTAAACGCTGCCGGACAGTTCGAACACCGGCAGGAAAGCGGCGATCATCATTCCAGCGATCGCGATGCCGACGACCGCGGTCAGCAGCGGATTGATCATCGACGTGATGCTGCGCAGTTCCTGGATCAGCATCGTGTCGAAATAGTCGGCGGCAGAGATCATCAGTTCGTCGAGGGTTCCGGCCTGTTCACCCGTGGCGATCATCTGCACGACGACATCGCCGAATGTCTCCGCCCCTTCGAAGGCATCCACCAGTGTGCTGCCATTCTCCACGCGGTCGGCGATTCCATGGACGCTTGTTTCAAGAAAGGCATTGCCGGACGCTTCTGCCGAATGCCGCAAGGCTTCTACGGCTGGAATGTAGTATCGCAACTGAACACCGAAGGTACGGCAGAAGCGGGCATAGGACGCCAGACGCCAGATTGTCCCGAACTTGGGGACCCGCAGTTTCCATTCGTCCAGCAGCGTCCGTCCCTCATCGGACGAGATCCAGACAACAAGGCTGACGAGGGCGATCGCCAGTGCGGCGGCTATGAACGGCCAGTTCGCGATATAGGCGTCGCCGAGGTCCATCATGAACTGGGTTGGCGCGGGCAGGTCCTTATTCAGTGTGCCGAATATGGAGGCAAACCTTGGCAGGATGACAAATGTCATCATGTGGAAGACGCCAATGAAGACGATGGTGACGAAGATCGGATAGGTCATCGCCGTGCGGACGTTCCGTGTCACCGTATCACGCTGTTCCATGTAGTTCGAAAGCTGGTTCAGCGCATCGGCCAGACGACCGGAAGTCAGGCCCGAACGCACGACACTGACATAGAGGCGACTGAATATCCTGGGATGCTCCGCCAGCGCATCCGCGAGGTCGGCCCCGGCCCTTACATCTTCCGTGACGTCCTGCAGCACCTCCTGCAACTGGCCCTTCGGCGTCTGCTTGACCAGATTGGCAAGGGCCACGACGAGGTTCAGCCGACCACTGATCATGGCCGAGAACTGACGGGTCAGGATATACAGGCTGCTGGCGCTGACGGTTCCGAACATCAGATATCACCCAGCACCCGGATCACCTCCGAGAAGGAAGTTCGGCCTTCTTCCACAAGGTAGGTGGCGTTGTCGAGCATGGAGAGCATCCCTTCGTCCCGCGCCGCCTTGCGGAACCGCGCAACCTGGAAGCCGGGCTCCATGACCAGCGCACGCAGGTCCTCGGTCATCGAGAAGAGCTCATAGACGGCCTGACGCCCCAAGTAGCCCGTGTGCCGACAGTGGTTGCAACCGACCGTGGAGGCATAGGGCATTTCCGGATCGATCTCGATCCCCAGCCGGGCGAGGCGCGCGTTCGAGACGCCCTCGGCACGGAGGTTGCTGAGGATTTCCCGTCCTTCCACCGTCACGGCGCAATGCTCGCAATGCACCCGGACAAGGCGCTGGGCGATCACCAGCGACAGGGCGTTGGCGATCAGGAATGGCTCGACCTTCATGTCGAGCAGGCGGTTGACCACGCCGGCAGCGTCGTTCGCATGAATGGTCGAGAACACCAGGTGACCGGTCAGCGATGCCTGGACGGCCATCTGCGCCGTATCCTGGTCCCGGCATTCGCCGACCATGATCACGTCAGGGTCCTGTCGCAGGATGGTTCTGAGGCTGTTGGCGAAGGTCATGCCCAGGCTCTCGTTGACCTGGGTCTGATGCACACCGCCTAGGCGGTACTCCACCGGGTCCTCGACGGTCACGACGTTGCGGGCGACCCGGTCGATGGACGACAGGCAGGAGTAGAGCGTTGTGGTCTTGCCGGAGCCTGTCGGTCCGCTGAGCATGATCATGCCGTAGGGCGCGCTGACCTTGTCCAGCAGCAGCGAAAGGTCATGGTCACTGAGGCCGAGGCTTTCCGGGCGCGGGCGCAGGGCCGACTCGTCGAGCAGCCGCATCACGATCTTCTCGCCCGTCACGGTCGGCAGGGTCGAGACACGGATGTCGATCGGATGATTGCGGATCGTCACGCTGATCCGGCCATCCTGCGGCAGCCGCCGCTCCGCCACGTCCAGATTCGACAGCACCTTGATGCGGCTGATCACGGGGGCCTGCATGGCGGCGGGCAACCGGAACTCCTCGTGCAGCACACCATCCCCCCGGTTGCGGACCACCACGCTGTCACCGGTCGGCTCGATGTGAATGTCGGAGGCCGAGAGTTCGTGGGACCGATGCAGGATATAATCGACCACCACAGGCACATCCCACTCCGCCAGATCAGGTGCGCCGTCCTTCTCGCTGCCCCAGTTGATCTCTATCGGCACGAACATGCTGCTGTCGTTGCTGTCGCTGTCCGCGCTCAGCAATCGATATCGGTCCAGCCCTTCGATCAGCAACTCAGGCACCAGGGCAACAGGCTGCAGCACCTGCCCCCGCGACCGCCGCTGGATCCAGTCGGAAACTGCCGCATCGAAGGGGTCGACCGTTGCGAACCGGAACTCCCCGGGGGTCTCCGGCTTCAAAGGAATGACCTCGAAACGCTCCGCCAGTTCGACGAGATCTTCGACGCCGAAGGCGCTTTCGA
>CAXBNO010000033.1:0-12334 GCA_963976775.1 uncultured Kordiimonadales bacterium | reverse complement strand
GGCTGTGCCATTCCTCCCTCAGCGTCATTCGCGGGTCCGGCAACATGGGGATACCGTCCATGGTGCTGTTCCTGGTTTCCCTTGGTTCCATTCCCATCGCGGGGGCACTGGCGCTCGGCTGGGGACCGTTCCCGGCGCTGGGCATGCAGGGTCTGGCAGCCGGGCATGTGCTGGCCTATGGCATCGGCGCGATTGTCGCGCTCACCTTCGTCGGCACGGGGCAGGTCGGCTTCCGGATCAGGGGGCGGCTGAGCGGCCTCTGCCGGGACCTGTACCGGGACATCCTCAGCGTCGGCCTGATCGCTTCCCTCAGCACCGCCCAGACCGTGCTCACGACCGTGCTGATGGTCGGGCTGGTCGGTTTGCATGGGGAGGCGGCGCTCGCCGGATACGGCCTGGGCGCGCGTCTCGAATTCCTGATGATCCCCGTTGTCTTCGGCATCGGTGCGGCCATGACCGCCATGGTCGGAGCCAACGTCGGCGCAGGCAACAGGCCCCGTGCCCTGCGGGTGGCCTGGACCGGTTCCTTCGCTGCGGCAGTGATCGTCGGCAGCATCGGCGCGGCACTCGCCGTGCTGCCCGATCTCTGGCTGCGCATCTTCCTGGATGCCTCGGACACGGCGGCGCTGGAGGCCGGGCGCAGCTATTTCCGGACCGTCGCGCCGTTCTACTTCTTCTACGCCCTGGGTCTGGCCCTGTTCTTCGCCAGCCAGGGGGCGAGCCGCATGGTCTGGCCGATGATCGCCAGCATCTTCCGCATCGTCACCGCGTTCGGTCTGGCGCTGTTCCTGACCCGGACAATGGGCATGGGTGTGGCTGGCGTGTTCAGCGGGGTTGCCGCAGGCATGCTGGTCTACGGCATCCTCACCGCCCTGTCGGTACACCTGACCCGCTGGCGATGACCTGAAAAAAGAAAAAGGCCGGAGCATTTCTGCCCCGGCCTTGTCTGTCACATCGCTGTCGCCGGATTGATCAGGCGGCGAGGGCGCGGTTCAGTTTCTCTTCCGCGTTCTCATGGGCGATCTTTTCCACGGCGGCCAGTTCCCGCGTCAGCCGTTCCTTGGCGGCTTCGTAGATCTGGCGTTCCGAATAGGACTGGTCCGGCTGGTCCTCGTTGCGGTGCAGGTCGCGCACGACCTCCGCGATGGAGACCGGATCGCCGGAGTTGATCTTCGCCTCGTACTCCTGCGCGCGGCGCGACCACATGGTGCGCTTGACGCGGGCGCGGCCCTTCAGCGTATCCATCGCCTGCTTCATCAGCTTGGTGGAGGCGAGGGCGCGCATGCCGGTTGCCGTCGCCTTGGTCACGGGAACGCGCAGGGTCATCTTCTCGTGCGGGAAATCGATGACAAAGAGCTGCAGCTTGAAACCGGAAATTTCCTGATCCTCGACAGCGGTGATCATGCCGACGCCGTGGGAGGGATAGACAACATAGTCATTGGCCTGAAATTCCAGCTTCGCCTTCTTCTTGCGCGGCGCAGCCTTGGCCCGGACCTCGGTAGAACTTGCTTCAGTCATATCAGTCCTTCTCTTTCTGCCGCTTCGGGCACCCTGACGGTCCGAAGCGGTTACTGTCCCGACATCCTGAAACGGCAAGAGCCTGCCTGAACCCCCAGGAATGGCGGTTCCCTCAAGACAACGGAACATGCAAGGCCAGGTATTCCGCCGGGCGCGCGGTGCAAAACTGGTTCCGACACGAAAAAACGGGCCGCTGTCAGCCGCCCGCCGGGTATCCGGTCACACAGATGCGCGCCCGCAGCTCCCTGACCGAGGGAATATATAACACAAAAATGACAGTTCTCACAGTACTGACTCGCGTTCAGTGAGCACAAATCAGCATGACCGGCCATGCGCGTTCACATGGCCGGGGGAATGTACCTGCCTGAGCGTCGGTGCTGCTGTCAGTCGCCCGCGCCGGGGTTGGCGCTGAAATGCTTCTCGAACTTGCCCGGCGTCTCGCGCCAGTCGTCGGCATCAGCCGGGCTTTCGCCCTTGCGGGTAATGTTCGGCCACTTCTCCGAATACTCCCGGTTCAGCTCCAGCCACTTGTCGGCTTCCGGATCGGTATCGGGCAGGATGGCCTCGATCGGGCACTCAGGCTCGCAGACGCCGCAATCAATGCATTCGTCGGGGTGGATCACCAGCATGTTCTCGCCCTCGTAGAAGCAATCCACCGGACAGACTTCCACACAATCCTGGAACTTGCACTTGATGCAGTTCTCCGCGACGACATAAGGCATCTGCCTTCACTCCCCTTGGTTTCCCGTGATGCACCGGTGACCCTTTCACCGGCTCTCAGGTATCACTCAATCCGAACTGCCCTGAAGCCGTTCGGTGACGCGCTGTCGCGCCTCACCATTTTCCCTGTCGGAAACATAGATGAGGCCTCCGATGCGGCGCAACAGGTTGGCTTCATAGGCGTGCAATTCGCCGTCTGCAAGCACGACCTCCCAGAGCATCTCGATCACTTCCACGCGGCGTTCCGAAGGATAGCCTTCCTTGATCGCGCGGGTGAAGGTGCTGATCTCGACGGCATGCTGATGACGGCTTTCGGCCACTTCGATCAGCGACGTGGTCTCGTCGGCCGTCAGCTTGAACTTCTCCGCCAGCACGCGCCGAACCGTCGTCTGCTCCGCCGCATCGAACTCTCCATCCAGATGCGCGGCCTCGATCAGCAGGATCGCTGCCGCCAGATGCAGGTCGTCGGGTGCCGCGCCGGTCGCTTCGGCAGCGCTTCCACCACGCAGGCTCTCGAGCCATCGCGTCACACGGTTCGTTGAGGCCATTCGGAAGTGTTCCTGAGTCCTGTGTTCAGCCGGTCATGCGAACAGGCGAGATAGTGCCCGTTCAGAAAAGGCCAAGCGTGTCGATCTTCGAAAGCTCACGCGGGTCGAGCGGGCGCTGGTCCGCGTCGCGCTTGTTGAACAGCACCAGATCGGTCAGCAGGGTGTTGACCTTCGACAGGCTCTGCTCCTGCGCGGCGGCGAGATCGCGGATGCCCTCCGGCGGCGACATGGCCCCGGCGGAGCGCAGCAATGCCAGTTCGCCGCTGGTCGCCCCTTCCGGCCCGGTTCCGGTGACGGAGGTGACAATGCGACCATCCTGCCCGATGGCGACAGACGTGACGCGCTTGCCGGTGCGTGGTGCGGCGGTCTGCTGCACGCCACCAGGCCCGGGCGGGCGCAGGTTGAAGTCGGGCGGGACAACAAGGGGGGAGAACACGGTCACGCGGCTTTCGTCCGGTGACGACTTGTTCAGACCCAGCGTGTTCTTCACCGTGTCGCAGCCGCCAACCACCAGCACCAGGGCCAGCACGGGCAGCAAACGGGTCAGACGATTTTCAAGACTGGTTTTCATGGCTGCCGTTTCTAGCGCCAAGACGGCGTCCGAACAAGGAATCCAGCAGCAGGATAGCCACTCCGCACGAAATTGCGATATCCGCCACGTTGAATGCGGGCCAGTGCCAGCCCGCCACATGAAAGTCGAAGAAGTCCGCGACCTGTCCGTAATTGATCCGGTCGATGGCATTTCCGATGGCCCCGCCGATCACGGCCGCGAGCGCCAGGCGCTGCCAGGGGCCTTCGGCCCGGCGCATCCAGAGGAACAGGAGAACGGAAACCACAAGGTTCACGCCTGCAAGGATCCAGCGCGTCTCCGCCGGGTCGCCCCCGAACAGGCCGAAGCTTACCCCCGGGTTCCAGACCATCACCAGGTTGAAGAACGGAGTCAGGGCCAGTGTGGCAAAGTCCCGCGCCGCCATCACGTCGATCAGCCACGCCTTGGTGGCCTGATCGAGGACGATCAGAAAGGCCGAGAATACCAGCGCGCGAGCGATCATTACGGATCCGAAGGATAGGGCATGTTGTTGCTGCTGACAGTTGGCCGCCCCAGCGCATCGGGTCAAGCCCCTTCTCCTGCGGCGCGGCAGAGTCCATCATGCAGGCATTGATTGTGCGACCCTGGGGAGGATCGGATTTGGCTCACGCCCATGTGCTGGACGGCATTCGCGTACTCGACTTCACACAGTTCATTGCCGGCCCGGCCTGTACCCGACTGATGGCGGAAATGGGGGCGGACGTCATCAAGCTGGAACATGCCCCGGGCGGCGACCTCTGCCGTGTGCTGCCGGTCATCAAGGACGGCAGGTCCGGGTACTTCGTGCAGCACAATCAGGGCAAGCGCACGGAGGGCGGCAAGACCATCATCCGCGACCTGATCGCCTGGGCCGATGTGGTGGTGGAAAACTTCTCGCCCGGCGTGATCGATCGGATGGGGTTCGGCTGGGCTGACGTTCACGCCATCAATCCATCGGCCATCATGTGCTCGATTTCCGCCTTCGGGCAGAGCGGCCCGCTGCATCAGCTGGTCGGTTTCGACTATATCGCCCAGGCCTATGCCGGGGTGACCTCCATGATCGGGGAGCCGGACGGCCCGCCCCCCATCGTCGGCATGGCAATCGGTGATGTCGGCACGGCGATCACGGCTCTTGCGGCGATCAACGGCGCGCTGTTTCATCGCGAACGGTCACGCGGCGACGGTCCGGGCAAGGGCCAGCACCTCGATATTTCCCTGCTGGATTTCTACTTCCACTGTCACGAGATCAACGTGGAAGTGCATTCGCTGAGTGGCGGCGCCATCGAACCGCACCGCACCGGCAGTCATCATGCGATGGTGGCCCCCATCGGCATATTCCGGGCAAAGACGGGCTACCTGGTCCTGGTGGCGCTGGGGGACCAGTGGTCGCGGGTCTGCAGGGCCATGGGACGCGAGGACCTGATCAGGGACCCGCGGTTCATCGACGGGCCAGCGCGGATGGCGAATCAGGCCGACCTGATCGAACTGATCGAGGCATGGCTGGGCAGTCTGGAGTCCGACGAGGCAGGTATCGAGGCGCTGCAGGCGGAGAGGGTGCCCTGCGCACCGGTTCTGAGTGTCGCCGACGCCATGCGTCACCCGCATCTGATCGAGCGCGGTACTGTACGCCATATCGACGACCGGGGCGTCGGGCCGATGGCCATCACCGGCAATCCGCTGCGCTATTCGGACTTCCCCGACAACCTCAACCTGACCGCACCGTTTCTGGGGGAACACAATGAAGTGGTGCTGGGGGAGGTGCTTGGCATGACTGCGGCAGAAGTCGGGCGTCTTCAGGCCGACGGTGTGCTGCACGCCGAGCGGCGGTAGCGGGTACGCTTCCCCGGCTGCAGGAGAGGCATACCCGCTCCGGCTCAGCGGACCTTGACGATCACCTTGCCGGTGGCCTTGCGGGCGGCCAGGGCCTTCATCGCGTCCGGGGCCTGTTCCAGCGGGAAGGTCATGGAGACATGCGGGCGCAGCTTGCCCTCCGCACACCAGTCCAGCAGCGTCCTGAACTGGCTGCGGCATTCCTCCGGATTCCGCTCCGTCCAGGCACCCCAGAACACACCGACGATCTGGCACTGCTTCAGCAGCACCAGGTTGGCCTTTGCCTCCGGAATGCGCCCCGATGCAAAGCCGACCACCAGCAGGCGGCCACCCCAGTTGATGCAGCGCAGTGATTCGTCGAAGGCGTCACCGCCGACCGGATCATAGATCACGTCCGCACCCTGGCCGCCGGTCAGCTCCTTGACCTTGTCGCGGATCGAATGTTCGGAATAGTTGAAGACGTGATCGGCGCCATAGTCCTTCACGATGTCCATCTTCGCGTCCGAACCGACAGTGCCGATCACCGTCGCGCCCATGCGCTTGCCCAGTTCGACGGCGTTCAGACCGACACCGCCGGAGGCACCATGGACCAGCAGCACCTCACCCGGCTGCAGTTCGCCCCGGTCCTTCAGCGCGTGATATGTCGTGCCATAGGTGACCGGGAAACCGGCCGCCTGCTCGAAGGTCACCGCATCGGGCAGCAGGAATGTCTTCGCCGCCGTCGCGATCGCCTGCTCGGCATAGCCACCGCCCATGCTGGTCATCGCCATAACCCTGTCGCCGGGCCTGAAACCGCTCACTCCCTCACCGACAGCGGAGATCACGCCGCCGACTTCCATGCCCGGGGAGAAGGGGAAGGAGGGTTTGAACTGGTACTTTCCGGCGATCATCAGCAGGTCCGGGAAATTGACCCCGGCGCAATGCACATCGATCCGGACCTCGCCGGCGGTCGGCTCCGGCGAAGCCACATCCTCCAGCTTCAGGTCATCGGGCCCGCACCATTCGTGACACAGCATCGCTTTCATCGCGTCTTCTCCCCTCGCGTTTGCATCTGTTGCCCGATGACGTAGCCCGCACGCCCGGTCTCGGCAAGGTGGTGGGCAGGTTCCCCGGCGCAAATTCCCGATGTTTCACTGAAATTCAGCCGAATCGGGCGATTCCGGTTGAACACCCGGTCAATTCGCTTTGGGATGCAATGCGAAGCAGAACCCGAGATAACAGGGAGATCCCGAGAATGCGGTTCCTGAGACATCTGACCCTTGCCGCTGCGGCGCTGGCCGCGGCTGCAGCCCTTTCCTCCGCCCAGGCCGACGGCATGAAGCTGAAGATCGGCACGGAGGGCGCGTATCCTCCCTTCAACAATCTGACCGCGGACGGGAAGCTGGAGGGCTTTGACGTCGATATCGCCAAGGCGCTCTGCGCCGAGATGAAGGCGGAATGCACCTTCGTCACCCAGGACTGGGACGGCATCATACCGGCACTTCAGGCCGGCAAGTACGATGCGATCATCGCCTCCATGTCGATCACGGACGAGCGCAAGAAGAAGGTGGATTTCACCGAGAAATACTACAACACGCCCCCGGCGATCGCCGTGCCGAAGGATTCGGCGCTGAAGGGCACCAGCCCGGCTGACCTGGCGGATGCCGCCATCGGTGTGCAGGGATCGACCACCCATTCCAACTATACCGAGGCGACCTATACCGACAGCACCGTGCGCGGCTACCCGACCGCCGACGAGTACAAGCTGGATATTGCCAGCGGTCGTCTGGATGCGGTGATCGACGATGTGACGGTGCTGCAGGAATGGCTCGACAGCGAGGATGGTGCCTGCTGCAAGCTGCTGGGTACCATCGTGCCGGACCCGACCATTCATGGTGAGGGTGCCGGTATCGCCATCCGCAAGGGCGAGACCGAACTGGCGCAGAAGTTCAATGCCGCGATCAAGGCGATCCGCGCCAACGGCGTCTACAAGTCGATCAACGACAAGTACTTCACGTTCGACGCCTACGGCGGCTGACCGGGCCGGACGTGCCTGATGCTGGGCACAGACTGATGCAGGCCTCGCCTGCGACCAGCCTCACCCCGCGCCTGACCGGGCGTCGGGTGAGGCCTGGTCCGTCTGCCATGCGGCGGTGCCGACATGGATGAATTGCTCGCCCTGCTGAGCCTCAGCGACACCGGCTGGGGCGACGAGATTGCTTCCGGGGTCGGCGTCACCATCTCGCTGGCGCTGGCCACCCTGCCGCTGGGCCTGCTGATCGGGTTCTTCGTGGCTCTGGCCAAGCAGTCGGAGGAGCCGACGCTGCGGCTGGCGGGCAATATCTACACGACTGTCTTTCGTGGCCTGCCTGAACTGCTGACCCTGTTCCTGGTCTATTTCGGTGCCCAGATCGGCATCCGGCAGTTGCTGCTGGCCATGGGCAGCGAGACGACGATCGAGATCAACAGCTTCCTCGCCGGCATGGTGGCGCTGGGGCTGGTCTTCTCCTCCTTCTCCAGCGAGGTCTTCCTCTCCGCCTTCCGCGCCATTCCGCGCGGCCAGTACGAGGGCGGCTATGCCATCGGCCTGTCGCGGTTTCAGACCATGCGCCTGATCATCCTGCCGCAGTTGATCCGCATCGCGCTGCCGGGGCTGAGCAACCTCTGGATGATCCTGCTGAAGGATACCGCGCTGGTCAGCGTCATCGGCCTGTCCGACATCATCCGCCAGACCGGCATCGCAGCCCGCGTGACCAAGGAAGCCTTCCTGTTCTTCGGCGTCGCCTGCCTGCTCTATCTGGCGCTGGCGATCCTGTCCTCGATTGCCATCGGCGCGATCAATCACTGGGCGTCGAAGGGGGATGCCCCCCGATGACAGCCATCGTCAACGAACAGATCCAGCCTGCCCTGCCGCCGCCGCCCGTGCGACGTCGGTGGAACGGCACCCGCACCACCGGCTGGATCGCGCTGGCCGCGATGATCGGCCTGCTGGGGGGACTGAGCCTCTACCTGATTCTGGCCTGGGACAGTGAACTGGTCGCGAAATATGCGCCGAAGTACTGGAAGGGCCTGCAGATCACGCTGGGGCTGGTGGCCACGTCACTGGTCTTCGGCGCGGCCATGTCGCTGCCCGTTGCCATGGCGCGTCTCTCGCCCAGCAGGACTGTCGGCGCGTTGGCCTATGCCTATGTCTACCTGTTCCGCGGCACGCCGCTGCTGGCACAGGTGTTCCTGGTCTATTACGGCGCAGGCGAGTTCCGGCCCGAACTGCAGTCGGTGGGATTGTGGGCATTCTTCCGTGATCCCTGGAACTGCGCGGTCTTCGCCTTCGCCCTGAACACGGCAGCCTATCAGGCGGAGATCCTGCGCGGCGCGATCCAGTCGGTGGCAAAGGGGCAATGGGAGGCGGCGGAGGCGCTGGGCCTCACCCGTCTGCAGGCGTTCCGCAAGATCATCCTGCCGCAGGCCCTGATCGTGGCGCTGCGTCCCTATGGCAACGAAATCATCCTGATGCTGAAGGGCTCGGCCATCGTCGCCATCATCACCGTGCTGGACCTGATGGGGGAGACGCGGCGCGCGTACTCCCGCAGCTTCGACTTCCAGACCTATCTCTGGGCGGCCGTGGTCTACCTGCTGATGGTGGAGACCATCCGCAATATCTGGGAATGGCTGGAGAAACGCCTCACCCGCCACCTGCGCCGCGACGGGTGACGGTCAGTCGAACAGACGCGCATCCCACCAGATGCGTCGTTCCAGTCCAACGGTAATGCGGTGGAAATCATCGTGTGCGGTATTGATGACAATGTTCTGCTCCATGCGGGCAACCACGGATGGCACCAGCAGCACCGCACTGCGACATTCGGCGTACCATGCGCGTCCGAACCGGCGGGCGGACTCCCCGGATGCCTGATGCCAGTTGGGGTGATGTTCTGTCGAGAAGACCTCGTAACAGGTACCCGCAGGGATCATGATCTCGATGAAGTGCTGGTCGGGCGGCATGATGCCGGTCCAGTGGACCAGCTTTTCCAGCATCGCTGTCGAATAGTGGACCGAGGCGTAGATGACCTCCGCACCGGCCTCGTTCCACCGACCGGGAAAACGACGCGCTCCCTCGGCGCTGAACACTGGATAGGATCCGCTCGGATCACCAATGCGGAATGCGGTGATCGGGTCGGTCAGACGTCTTGGCGTCGTCACACCGCCACCCCGGCCTCCGCACGGTGCAACAGATTCAGCACCGCATCTGCCCCGGCAGAACTTGACCGCGCCATATCCAGCGGCGTTTCCCCATCCAGCAGAGGGTGGGGCCGGCCCAGAAAGGCTGCGATTCGCTGCTGGTCGCCACGATAGACTGTGCTGACGGCATCAATGACCCGCCCGATCTGGTAGATGCTCTCGCTGTGTTCCCGCGAAAGGGTCTTTCTGGCCTTGGCGGCCCTGCGCAGCGTTGCCTCCGGCACCACGTCGATCTGCGCATTCAGCAGTGTGCGCAGCAGCCCTTTCAGAGCCTTGCCAGACCGTATCGGCAGCCCGTGCACCACAAGGCGGGCAAGGTCAACTTCGCTGAAGCCTGCGGAAACCTGAAGGTCGAGCAGATTTGCCACCCGCAATGATTCGCTCGCGGGAACTCTGGCCAGATCAGCATAGGCAGACAGGTTCGTCATCGGTCGTCTCCGTCACATGACGTAAATATAAGCGTCATGTGACGGCAGGACAATGCCTCAGTCCCGGAACTTCCTGAACAGGTCGTGGGCGACCTTGCGGATCTGGATCTCCTCGGTGCCTTCGGTGATGCGATAGCGACGGTGGTGACGGTAGATGTGCTCGAAGGGCTTGTAGCGGGTGTAGCCCATGCCGCCGTGCACCTGCATCGCCCGGTCCGCCGCCTCGCAGACAAACCGGTTGGCGCGATAGTTGGCCATGGCGACCCAGTGCGTCACCTCCATGTGGTGCGCCTGATCCAGGTGCCAGGCGCTCTTATAGACCAGGTTGCGCAGCATCTCGGCCTCGGTGTTCAGTTCGGCCAGCGGCCACTGGATGGCCTGATTGGTGCTGAGCGGTTTGCCCCAGGTGACACGCTTGTTGGCCCATTGCACGGCCTCGTCGACACAATACTGCCCGGCACCGAGGCTGGAGGCCGCCTGCCGGATCCGGTTCTCGTGGAAGAATGCCTGCGCGCATTCCAGGCCCCGGCCTTCCTCGTGCAGGATGGCGCTGTCCGGCACCCAGACATCGCGGAAATGCACCTCCGCATGGTCGGACGGCATGTTGAAGGTCCAGTGCATGTAGGCAATGTCGACCCCCGGCGTCTCCACCGGCACGATGAAGGCGGTGATGCCTTTCGGGCGACCGACATCGCCGGAGGTGCGGGCAAAGACCACGTCGTGAGACGCGTTGGACATGCCCGAGTTCCAGCGCTTGGTGCCATTGATCAGCCAGCCGCCGTCCTTCTGCACCGCCGTGGTCTCCATGTAGGTGGCGTCGGAGCCGTGATTGGGTTCGGTCACGCCGAAGGCCACCCGCTTCCGGCCCGTGATCATGTCCTCGATGAACTCCTTCTTCTGTTCCGGGCTGGCGACCGCGTGGAAGATCATGGCCACGGGGAAGTTGCCGACGATGGAGCTTTCGTTCTGCAGGTCGTTGTGCAGCCCCAGGCCCCGATGGGCCAGATGCTCGCGGATGATCGCCATGCCGAGATTGGACCCGGCCGAGCCGCCGATGTCCGTGGGCAGGGCCCAGCGCAGATGACCGGCCTTGTCGGCGCGGCGCTTCATCTCCGCCAGCAATTCCTCCCACTCTTCCTTCGGGCGGCCGCCATTCTCCCAGTCGGTGCGTTCATATTCGCGCCGATGGTCGAAGAACTTGATGTTCTCCTCTTCCAGCGGCTTGATCTCCTTCTCGATGAAGGCATCGAGCACGCCGATGTAGTCGCTGATCTCGCGCGGGATCGTGAAGTCCATGGTCACCCTCCCCAGGGTTCTGTTTCGGTCTGTGGCCTGGAGCAGGCCGTTTAGTTGAGTCTCACCACCAGCTTGCCCACGGCCTTTCGGTCACGCATCGCACGGAAGGCGTCGATGCCTTCGTCCAGGCTGTAGGTGCCGCCGATGTGCGGGCGCAGCTTGCCATCCGACCAGAGTTCCATCATCGCCGCGATGTTGGCCCGGCAGCGATCCGGGAAGCGGCGGGAGAAGCCCTGGTAGGCAACACCGATCAGTTCGATCTGCTTGATCAGGATATGGTTGGCGGGCAGTTGCGCGATGTCACCGGCGGCGAAACCAATGACCAGCATCCGGCCACCCCAGTTGATCGACCGGATCGCCTGGTGGCTGTAGTCGCCGCCGACGGAATCGAAGATGACGTCCGCGCCCGGCCCGTCCGTCAGTGTCTTGATCTGGTGGCGCAGTTCGTCGCCCTCCGCATAGTTCACCAGGTCATCGGCGCCGCGCGCCCGGCAGGCGGCCAGTTTCTCGTCCGAGCTGGCGGCGGCAATGACCCGCGCGCCCCAGGCCTTGCCGGCCTCGACAGCCGCCAGACCGGTGCCGCCCGATGCGCCGAGCACCAGCAGGGTCTCACCCGCCTGCAGGCGACCACGGTCCTTCAGCGCATGATGAATGGTGCCATAGGTCAGGCAGAAGGCGGCGGCGGTGTCGAAGTCCATCGCCTCGGGCAGGGGAAAGACCCAGTCGGTCGGACAGACGACAAACTCTGCCAGACACCCGATCCAGGGATGCACGGCGACCCGTTGGCCAACCGCCAGACCGGTCACCCCCGCACCAAGCGCGTCGATGGTGCCTGCGGCTTCCATCCCCGGTGCGAACGGCGGTTCACCACTGTACTGGTACTTGCCCTGTGGCATCAGCAGGTCGGGGAAGTTGAGGGACACGGCGTGCACCCGCACCCGGATCTCTCCCGCACCCGGTTCCGGCTTCGGCAATTCGCCGACCTTCAAATCCTCGATGGACCCGATCTTCTCGCAGATGATCGCCCGCACCCTGTCCTCCCCTGAACCCCGTGCTGTTGCTTTCAGCAACTATAGGAGCTTCCCGATGGAAACGCAGCGTTTCCCTTGCCCCACCTTGCGGCAGGGCAGGGATGCGCTCATCTCGGGTGTAGGATGCCCGTGTCGTGCGACGCCCTGCACCGGCCCGCGCCTTCTCCCGGCCACCCATTC
>CAXBNO010000032.1:0-12448 GCA_963976775.1 uncultured Kordiimonadales bacterium | reverse complement strand
GCATCGACATCAGCCATGAGACCGTCCGGTTCTGGTGGAATCGCTTCGGACCGGTGTTGACGTGACCCCCAACTTTCTACCAGCCGGGATTAGAGCACGGCGAAGAACTGCTCTGCTCCCTTGAAACTGGGCCGTTTGAAGCTGGAGTTTTCCGCTCAGTGCACTGTGAGCGAATGGGATAAACTGCCTTTCGGCAAAACATGACACTCGACTTCCCACTTACAGCAAGCATGCATGGTGGTGCTTCCCGGGCACCTAATGCCCGCGCTCGCCCCGACCGACTGAACCGGCGGGGTTGCGGTGGTGACGGCGCAGCAATCCTGCCGCACCGAGCCGAAGGAAAGCCACCATGCACAAACTCAACGACACGCAACGCGTCATCCTCACCGCCGCGGCACGGCACGACGATCGTCTTGTCTTACCGCTGCCCGCCTCGCTGGAACTCAACGCGTCGTCGCAAACCCGTACCCTGAATGGCCTGATCAAACGCAAGCTGATCAGCGCACGGCCTGCCGCACGCGGAGAACCCGATTGGAAGAGCGGCCATGGCGATAAACGGCAGACGTTGATCATAACCGATGCCGGCCTCGCCGCGATCAGCGCCATCGAAGCCAGCGACACCGACAAGAGCCCCACAGCAAAGACCACTGCTGCCGGTCGGGCAAAGAAACAGGCGTGTTTGGCAAAGGCCGGCCAGGTCCCGCGCTGCAAACCAGAAATGCCGTCCCAGGCCACCGACGGAACGCCGAAACGCGTCGGCAAGGTCGAGCAGATCCGCGATCTGCTGGAGCGCCCCGAGGGGGCCGACATCGATACACTGACCGCCGAGACCGGTTGGCAGGCCCACAGTGTGCGCGCTGCCCTGACCGGCCTGCGCAAACGCGGCTTCGATGTGCAGCGCGACAAGCTCGACGGTGTAACGCGCTACAGGGTCGCAGCGGCATGAACACAGTCGATCTGTCGGCTTTGGCCGGTCTGCCTCGGGGCGATCTTGTCGAACGATGGAAGGCCCAGTTCGGCGACGTGCCCCCAAAGGGCATGAGCCGGCGCCTGATGGCCGGGGCCATCGCTTACGCACAACAGGCAAAGCAGCAGGGTGGCCCCAGCGCCGCCCTGCAGCGCCGCCTGGCAAAGCTGGTCGGGCGTGCTCCGGCTGCCGGGGTCAGCGCGCCGCGGGTGTTAAGGCCAGGCACCCGTTTGGTCCGCGAATGGAACGGCGTCACCCATACGGTCGAGGTCACGGAAGGCGGCTTCGTCTGGCAGGGTGAACGCTATCGCTCCCTGTCAGCGGTGGCCCGCACCATCACTGGTGCCCGCTGGTCGGGTCCGCGCTTCTTCGGGATCCGAACATGAAGTCCCTGCCCTGCGCGATCTACACGCGCAAATCCACCGACGAAGGGCTGGACCAGGCGTTCAACTCGCTCGACGCCCAGCGTGCTGCCTGCTCGGCCTATATCAGCAGCCAGGCCGGTGAGGGCTGGACCGAAGTTGCGACCGTCTATGACGATGGCGGGTTCTCGGGCGGCACGCTGGAGCGGCCCGCGCTGCAGCGCCTTCTAGGCGACATCCGCGTCGGCCGCATCAAGATCGTGGTCGTCTACAAGGTCGACCGACTGACACGCTCTCTTGCCGACTTCGCCAAGATCATCGAGGCGCTCGAAGAAAACGATGCATCCTTCGTCTCCATCACGCAGCAGTTCAGCACCACCACGTCGATGGGCCGACTGACACTCAATGTGCTGCTCTCGTTTGCCCAGTTCGAACGCGAGGTCACGGCCGAGCGCATCCGCGACAAGATCGCCGCCTCCAAGAAAAAAGGCATGTGGATGGGCGGGGTTGTACCGCTCGGTTACGACGTCGTCGAACGCAAGCTCATCATCAACGAGGCCGAGGCAAAGGTGGTACGGACCATCTTCGAGCTTTATCGCACGCACGCCAATACAAGGCTGGTCATGATGGAAGCCAATCGCCTGGAACTGCGCACCAAGCTGCGCCATCGCAACTACGGCAAGCGCCTGGGCGGTGAGCCCTTTACCCGTGGGCACATCAACAAGATCCTGATCAATCGCCTCTATATCGGCGAGACCACCCACAAGGGTGCCAGCTATCCCGGCGAGCATGCTCCAATCATCGATCAGGACTTGTGGGATGCCGTACAGGATCAACTTGGACTCAATGCGGTGACCCGGCGCACTGGCTCCAATACCGCATCGCCGAGCCTGCTGACCGGCCTGATCGAGACTGCCGAGGGCGTGCGCCTTTCCCCGTCGCACGCCAACAAGCGCGGCCAGCGTTATCGCTACTATGTCTCAAAGCCGCGTGATGGCGAGGCGGGTGCTGCCTGGCGCCTGCCGGCACCGGCTCTCGAACAGGCAATCATCGACAGCATCTGCGGCTTTCTGGCCGACCAACAGCGGCTGGTCACATCGCTGGCGCCGGACATGACCGCCCGGGCGATGACGCCGCTGTTCGACCGTGCGGCAGCGTTCGCAGCAAATCTCCTTGAGGCAACCCCCGATACGAAACGTGAAATCCTGCTCGACATCGTTACCTGCGTCGCTATCGCCGACAAGCGGATCAGTCTCCGCCTGCGCGGCGATGCGCTTCGGGCACGTCTGGGCATAGCCAACGCAGAGGCCGGCGAAGAGGTTCGCTTCGATATTCCGGTCGCGTTCCGGCGGCGCGGCGTCGAAACACGACTGGTCATTGGTGGTACGACCGCCTCCGCCAAGCCGGACGAGACGCTCGTCGCACTGGTGGTTCAGGCGCATCGTTGGTTCAATGAACTGCGGTCTGGCACTGCTGCCTCCAGGAGCGATATTGCAAAGCGCGACAATGTCGATCCCGGCGATGTCAGCCGTGTCCTGCCGATCGCCTTCCTCGCTCCCGACATCACCGAGGCGATCCTTGACGGACGGCAACCAACCGAACTGACCGCCGCACGCCTGAAACGCATGCGCGACCTGCCGCTCGACTGGCAGCAGCAGCGTCGCCATCTCGGATTCATCTAGCGCCAAAACGACACAACAACCGCCAAAGGTGTGGCAGGGAAATCGGCCAACAGAGACGCCTGCCCAAAAGGGCTTGGGAACGCCGTCTCCCAGCCACAATATGGCGTCTCCCTAACGCAAAAACCCCCGGAACCCGGCGGTTCTCGGGCAGCCTCAGCTTAACGCAAGTGACTCGGGAAGAGGGTGGTGGAGCCGAGGGGAATCGAACCCCTGACCTTCGCATTGCGAACGCGACGCTCTCCCATCTGAGCTACGGCCCCACAACAGCACCGGACGCATGGCCCGGAGCCGCGCTTTCTTAGGTGCCTGTGACATGCCAAGTCAAGCGGGAAAGCGGGTTTCGCCGTTGACCCCCTTGCCCCGCTGACACATCGGTTGCAGAATCACAATCAAGATCATAATTTCAATGACTCTTTTCTTCAGGCACCCATGATGGTCAACCAGCGACTCGATCTCCTGACCGATTATCCGTTTCAGCGGCTGCGTGATCTGCTGGGTGATGCACCGGCAGGTGGGCCGGAGGGGGCGGAACCGATCAGCATGGCGCTGGGGGAACCGCAGCTTGGTGCACCTCCGCTGCTGATGCAGGCACTGACCGCTGCCGCCGGAGATTTCGGCAGGTATCCGGCAGTCAACGGTACCCCCGGCCTGCGCCGGGCCATCGCCGAATGGCTGGACCGCCGCTACGGGCTTGGCCCCGGACAGGGCGTCGATCCGGAAACCGAGGTCATCCCGTTGAACGGCACGCGGGAGGGGCTGTTCGCGCTGGCGCAGATCGCGGTGCCCGCCGTGCGCGCGGCCACCCGTCCGCTGGTCCTGACACCGAACCCGTTCTACCAGTGCTACCTGGGTGCCGCGACCATGGCGGGGGCGGAGATCCGGCTGATGCCAGCGATCCGGGAGCACGGTTTCCTGCCGGACCTGGACAATCTCGACCCGGAGACCCTGTCGCGCACGGCGCTGATGTACCTCTGTTCCCCCGGCAATCCGCAGGGGGCGATTGCCGACAGGGCCTATCTGACGCGGGCGGTCGATCTGGCGAAGGCAAATGGTTTCGTGCTGGCGCTGGATGAGTGCTACGCGGAGATCTATGACGAGGTGCCGCCGGTGGGCGGGCTTGAGGTCGCGGCCGCCACGCCTGACCGGTTCCGCAATGTCGTGGTCTTTCACTCCCTGTCGAAGCGGTCCAGCGCGCCGGGCCTCAGGTCCGGCTTCATGGCAGGCGACCCGGAAATGGTGAGGCGCTTCGCCAAGCTGCGCAGTTTCGGCGGCGCACCGCTGCCCGGCCCGATCGCCGCCGCTTCCGAGGCGCTGTGGCGCGACGAGGTCCATGTCGAGGAAACACGACGGCACTATCGCGCCCTGTTCGATCTGGCCGACAGCATCCTGGGCAACCGCCCCGGCTACTACCGGCCCGCAGGCGGCTTCTTCGTCTGGCTGGATGTCGGCGACGGTGCGGCCTTCGCGCATCGCGCCTGGACGGAGGCCGGTGTGCGCGTGTTGCCCGGCGGCTATCTGGCGCGCGAGGAACCCGACGGCAGCAACCCGGGGGAGCGCTACGTGCGGCTGGCCCTGGTACAGGATCACGCAACGACCGGTGAGGCACTGAAACGCCTCGCCGCTTTGATGGACAGTTGAGGACAGCATCATGGCAGGAACCGCCCGTGCCCGAATGGGTTTCGCACCGCCGGAACTGAAGCGTTTCCTGCGTCGCCGCTTGCAGGAGATCGCCGGTCTGCTGGTGATTGCCCTGTCCGCCCTCGCCCTCGCCGCGGTCGCCACCCACAACCCCGCAGACCCGAGCTGGAATGTCGCCAGCGGCACCCCTGCCACCAATCTGCTGGGTCTGCCGGGCGCGGTCATCGCCGATCTGGCGCTGCAGATCATGGGCCCGGTCTCCCTGCTGCTGTTCGCCATACCGCTTTGTCATGGCGTGCGGGAGGTCGTGCATCAGCGCGCCAGCCGGTTGCGCCTGCGCGGGATTGCCTGGGTCGCGGGCGGCGTTCTGGCGGCAAGCGGCTTCGCCCTGGCGGCACCGGACATGGCACTGGAGCCGCTGGTGGCAGGTGGCCTCGTCGGCACCTGGGTCTCGGCGCTGGTGCTCATGGTTCCCGAACTGCCACCGCTGGGCTACACCGCTCTCGCTGCCGGGTTCACCTTCCTGGGGCTGGGCCTGCTGATCGTCGCATCGGCCATTCCGCTGCACTGGTTCGGCGCGCCGTTTGCCTGGGTATTTGCCAGAGTGTTCCGCCGCAGCAGCAAGCCTGTCACGCAGCGCAAGGCGCGGTCATGGTCCCTGCCCAGCTTGCCCCGCGTCCGTCTGCCCCGGATCAGTCTGCCGACACTGAGGCGGGCACCGCGGGAGGACGCCACAGAGCGGGCCGAACCCACGATCAGGCCGTCAGCGGACAGCCCGAAACGGGCCCCTGCACCGGCGGCGAAACCGACCAGGAAGACCAAGGCAAAGCCCGCGCAGAATGACCGCAGGGTAGAGCCGGAGCTGGATCTGGAACCCGAGCCGGACCTGGAGGCGGCGGGCGATCTGCTGCCGCCGCTCTCGCTGCTTTACGAACCCACCGCCGCCGATTATCCGGAACGGGCCAGCGACGACGAACTGCAGGCCAATGCCCGGATGCTGGAAAGCGTGCTCGACGATTTCGGCGTCAAGGGCGAGATCACCGACGTGCGCGCTGGTCCCGTTGTCACCCTCTACGAACTGAAGCCCGCACCGGGCACCAAGTCGTCAAGGGTGATCGGTCTGGCCGATGACATCGCGCGTTCCATGAGCGCCATCTCCGCCCGTGTCGCCGTGGTGCCGGGCCGCGATGCGCTGGGCATCGAACTGCCCAACAGCACCCGGGAAGTGGTCTATTTCCGCGAGATGCTGACCGGCGAGAAGTTCCATACCGGCCCGGGCACCCTGACCATGGCGCTTGGCAAGGACATTGGCGGGTCACCGGTCTATGCCGATCTGGCCCGGATGCCGCATCTGCTGATCGCGGGCACCACCGGTTCGGGCAAGTCGGTGGCCGTCAACACCATGATCCTGTCCCTGCTCTACCGTCTGCGCCCCGAGCAGTGCCGCATGATCATGATCGATCCGAAGATGCTGGAACTCTCGGTCTATGAAGGCATTCCGCATCTGTTGACCCCGGTGGTCACCGATCCGAAGAAGGCGGTCGTTGCCCTGAAATGGGCGGTGAAGGAGATGGAGCAGCGCTATCGCCGCATGTCGGAACTGAACGTGCGCAACATCGCCGCCTTCAACGAACGGCTGGCGGCAGCCACGTCAGCAGGCGAGAGCCTGACCAAGCGAGTGCAGACCGGCTTTGACCCGGAAAGCAGCGAGGCGGTGTTCGAGGATGTGGAGCTGGACTCCTCCCCCATGCCGCAGATCGTCATCATCGTGGACGAGATGGCCGACCTGATGCTGGTGGCGGGCAAGGACATCGAAGGCGCGATCCAGCGCCTCGCCCAGATGGCCCGCGCAGCCGGAATCCATCTGATCATGGCGACGCAGCGACCCTCCGTCGATGTCATCACCGGCACGATCAAGGCCAACTTCCCGACCCGCATCAGCTTCTCCGTCACCTCGAAGATCGACAGCCGCACGATCCTGGGCGAACAGGGGGCGGAGCAGTTGCTGGGTCAGGGTGACATGCTCTACCAGCCGAATGGCACCAGGCTGCTGCGCGTGCATGGTCCCTTCGTCTCCGACAGCGACGTGGAGCGCATCGCCAAGTGGATCTCCAAGACCGGTCGCCCGGAATATCTGGAGGAAGTCACCCGCGACGATGAGGAGGAGGAAGGCTTCACCGCCAGCGGCGGCTCCATCGACGAGCCCATGTTCGACGAGGCCGTCGAGATCGTCGCCCGCGCCGGCAAGGCCTCCACCAGCTTCATCCAGCGCCAGCTCAAGATCGGCTACAACCGCGCCGCCGGCATCATCGACGAAATGGAAGCCCAGGGCATGGTCTCGGAACCCGACCACAAGGGCAAGCGCGAGGTCCTGCTGCGCAACCCGGATGAGGATTAGGAACGAGTGCAGCAGCCCGGCGACTTCCATGAAGCTGGACCGGCTTCAGGTCTTTCTGGGTAAATTTCCGGGTACCTTGCTCGACAGTTGCTCTTATGGGTAATTATGGGTAAGTTTCTGGGTATGACCCTCAATGCCGGAACGGTTGCGATCACTCAGGAAATCCTGCTCCTCATCTCCGAACTGGATGAGTTCAAGGGGGCATGGAAAGCGCTCCGCACCCTGGCCCCGGACCGGCTATCGGCACTGCGCCGCGTCGCCACCATCGAGAGCGTCGGCTCCTCGACGCGGATCGAGGGTGCAAAGCTCACAGACCGGGAGGTTGAACGCCTGCTCGGCAATATCGGGATCAGGCAGTTCGATACGCGCGATGAGCAGGAGGTCGCCGGATACGCGGAAACCATCGAAAGCGTGTTTGCGCATGCCGATGCGATGGCGTTCACGGAGAACCTGATCAGGCAGCTTCACCGCGATCTGCTGAGACACAGCGCCAGGGACGCGCGCCACCGGGGCAACTACAAGACCAACCCCAACAATGTCAGCGCATTTGATGCGGACGGGAAAATGATCGGCATCGTCTTCGAGACGGCCACGCCGTTCGAAACGCCGCGCAAGATGGCCGAACTGGTCGACTGGACCGGAGCCGCCCTGAGGCAGGGCTCGCATCACCCGTTGATCACGATCGCCATCTTTACGGTGGTGTTTCTGGAGATCCACCCGTTCCAGGACGGCAATGGACGCCTGTCCCGCATCCTGACCACCCTCCTTCTGCTCAAGGCCGGATACAACTATGTGCCCTACTCCTCGCTGGAAAGCGTCATCGAGCAAAGCAAGGAAGCCTACTATCTGGCACTCAGGCAAACGCAGACGACCATCCGCACGGAAAACCCGGACTGGCAGGGTTGGCTGACATATTTCTTGCGAAGCCTTCAGCAGCAGAAACGCCGCCTGGAGGCCAAGCTGGAGCGCGAGCACATCACGGCCACAAGCATTCCGCCGCTGTCACAGGAGATTCTCACCCTGGCCAAACAGCACGGTCACCTGACGATCTCGGACATCGTCAGGCTAACCGGTGCCAACCGCAACACGGTCAAGAAGCACCTGAAGGCACTGGTGGACGCAAATCACCTTGCCCAATACGGCAAGGGCAAGCGCGAGGTCCTGCTGCGCAACCTGGATGAGGATTGAAAACGAAGAAAGGCACGCCTGCGCTTTGGCAGACGTGCCCCTTCAGTTGTTTCCAACCGATCAGCCCCTGCGGGGCATGCCGTCCCGGTCGTCATCGTCGTGGCCGTGGTGGCGGCGGTGGTGGGTCAACCGTTCCAGGGTGGCCTTCTGGTCTTCATCCAGCACGGCGTAGAGCGGATCGAAGGAGGTACGGATCTGCTTCAGGGCGCCCAGCGCCTTTTCCATCACACCTTCCATTTCGGCCAGCCGTTCGGGCGCGGTGCCCCCGCGCAGCACATCCATGCTGTCACAGGCGGTCAGCAACTGCTTGCCGCCATCGCGAACCGACGCCGCGAAGGTGTCCCAGGTCGCCTGCTGGTCATCGCGGATGCCGAGACGGATGTCGGCGAAGGTAATCACGTCCTCCAGCCGCTCCTCGCCATTGCTGCACACATACATCATGCCGCCATGTTGCCCGCCCATGCGGGCGTGATGACCGTAACCGTCACCGGACTGGGCATGCAGGGCTGCGGCACCGGCGGTGACACCCACTGCTGCAACGGCACTCACCAGCATGATCTTGAGACGCTTGTTCATTTCCTCATCTCCTTGTCCGAGGTCGTTGATCTGTCTGCCGGACGATCCCGGCGCCCCACAGACATGGGCTGCCCGGACGTGATGCGCGACCCGCCGGGTGCAACGTTCGGTAACGGTCGGTAACAGGGGACCGGATGGTTACAAGCGGTTACGAAAAGCTGCCGGACCACCGGCTTCCGGCCTTATATTGAGAGGCATGCAACGGACACCGCACCTGCTGATCATCGATGACGACCGGGAGATCCGCGACCTGCTGGCGCGGTTCCTGGTCCGCCACGAGTTGCGCGTAGATACGGCGCGCGACGGGCGGGAGATGGATCAGCGACTTGCCGCCGGCCGTTTCGACCTGCTGGTGCTGGATCTGATGATGCCGGGGGAGGACGGGCTCGCCATCTGCCGCCGCCTGCGTGGCAGTGGCGTGAAGACCCCGATCATCATGCTGACCGCTCTGGGGGAGGAAGCAGACCGGATCGTCGGCCTGGAAGTCGGTGCCGACGACTACCTGCCCAAGCCGTTCAACCCGCGTGAACTGCTGGCCCGCATCCGGGCCGTGCTGCGCCGGACAGGCGACATGGCAGAGCAGGATGGCGGCAGCGGCGAACGTCCGCGTGTGCTGACGTTCGAGGGCTGGCAGATCGACCTCGCCGCGCGGGAACTGCGCGATCCGGAAGGCACGCTGGTGACGCTGACATCCGGCGAGTTCGACATGCTGGAGGCATTCGCCGAGCGCCCGCAGCAGATCCTCAGCCGCGACCAGCTCGCCGACCTGACAACCGGGCGTTCGCTGGGTCCGTTCGACCGCTCCATTGATGTCGCCCTCAGCCGCCTGCGCCGCAAGCTGGGCGAGGACCCGAAGAACCCGCGCATGTTCAAGACCGTCCGGCACGGAGGCTACTACTTCTCATGCGACGTCACCGCTTCCTGAACCGGCTGCATGTCGGCGGCGTGGCGGGACGGCTTGCGCTGGTCCTGATGCTGCTGCTGGCGATCGCGCTGGCCATCACCATCGGCTGGTACGCGAAGGACCGGGCGGACACGGCGCGCCGTCTGCTGGATCATACCGCGCGCCGGACGGAGCAGATCGTGATCCTGCTCGACCGCACTGCGCCGGAAGAGAGGCAGGCGCTGGCGCGGGTCATCTCGGGTCCGACGCTGGGCGTGCGCATACGCTCCGGGCCACCGCCCGGTGCAGACCATGACCACGAGTTTCACGGCGACATGCAGCGTGGCATCCGTCGCTTCGTCGACCGGAACCTGCCTGCCCTGCGCGGTCGCCCGCTGGTGATCGTGCCGCCCCGGGACGAAGACCACGACCAAGATCACACAAGGGATCGCGACGGCAGGTCCGGTTTCGGGCGGGATGAGCCTGACCGCGCCCGACCCCTGGACGGGCCGCCTGAACCCGATCTGCTGCCCAGCCGCCGCAAGCTGATCTTTGCCACCACCCTGAACGACGGTGTCTGGGTTCACTTCCTGGTCTCGACCGACCGCCTGGCCTACCGCTGGGCCGTCCGGGGGACGTTCTGGATCGGCTTCACCTGTCTGCTGATCATCGTCTTCGCCATCTGGGCTGCCCGCCGGGCAACGCGCCCGCTGCGGGAACTGGCCCAGGCGGCGGACCGGCTGGGCCTGGACGTGGACGCGCCGCCCCTGCCGGAAAGCGGCTCGCGCGAGCTGCGCAAGACCGCCGTGGCCTTCAACCGGATGCAGACCCGGATCAAGCGCCTGATCGACGACCGGACGCTGATGCTGGCGGCGCTGAGCCATGACCTGAAGACCATCCTCACCCGGTTGCGGCTGCGGGCCGAGTTCATCGACGACCCGGACCAGCAGCAGCGCGCGGTCGGCGATATCGACGACATGCAGCAGATGGTCGATCAGGCGCTGGGGTTCATTCGCGGCGACCAGGCGACGGAGGCCATCCGGCGCATCGATCTGGCCGGGCTGCTGCGCGACCTGTCCGAGGATGCGGCAGCACAGGGCGGGCAGGTCACTTTCGGGGGTCCGGAGCGCCTGCCCGTGGACGGTCGCCCCGTGGCCCTGAAACGCGCGGTGGGCAACCTGATCGAGAATGCGCTGCGCTATGGCGGCGGCGAGGTCGCGCTGAACCTGTCGAAGCAGGACGGCCGGGCCATCCTGATCGTCGCGGACAATGGACCGGGCCTGCCGGAGGGTGAACTGGAGAAGGTCTTCCAGCCCTTCTACCGGCTGGAAACTTCCCGGAACCGGGAAACCGGTGGCTCGGGGCTGGGCCTGGCGCTGGCCCGAGACGTGTTCCGCAGGCTGGGCGGCGAGCTGACGCTGGCCAACAGGCCGGAGGGCGGGCTGGCGGCGACCGCGTGGCTGCCTATCGACAGCGCCTGAGCCCCGGAAAAGACACATGGCTGCTTCACAGGTGACCTGCCGTCGCGCGTGAACCAGAATGGCCCGGCGATTCAGTTACAGGGGAGGACCAACGATGGCTGGATGGACGGAAACATACCGGGGGGCGATCTATCCGTGGCACTGCGATCACATGGGCCACATGAACGTCATGTACTACATCCACTTCTTCGATCAGGCGGCGGCACACCTGCTCTCTGCCTGCGGCTACAAGTGGGCGGAGATGGGCGAGCAGCGGCTGGGCTTCGTCGATGTGAAACACGTCATCGAATACAAGGCAGAGCAGACCGTCGGCAGCCTGCTGGCGATCGAAAGCGGTATCGTGAAGCGGGGCCGCACCTCGCTCGTCGGCAAGCATCGGATGACCAACACGGAGACCGGCGCACTGGCCGCGACGCTGGAGGTCACCACCATCCATTTCGATCTTGAGGCACGCAAGTCGGTGCCGCTGCGGGAGGATACCTGGCCACTGATCGATGCCCTGCTGATTGAACCCTGAGCGGGCCGGTCCAAGACCTGTCCTGCCCTCGGCATCATTCCCCGATCAGATGAAGGACAACCCGCCGCCGATGCGGGTGGGTCCGGTGTTCCCAGACATAGAGCCCCTGCCAGGTCCCCAGCAGGGGTCGGCTGGCCGCGACCGGGATATTCAGGCTTGTCGCCGTCAGGGCACTGCGGATGTGGGCGGGCATGTCGTCCGCGCCCTCCGACACATGGCCGTAAAGGGACGTGTCATCGGGCACCAGCCGGTCGAGAAAGCGATTCAGGTCCGCCAGCACCTCCGGGTCCGCATTTTCCTGAATGGTGAGGGAGGCGGAAGTGTGGCGGATGAAGACCGTCAGCAGGCCCTCCGTGATGCCCGTCTCCCGACACCAGTCGGCGACAATCCGGGTGATTTCCTGCAGCCCCCTGCCCTCCGTCTCGAAGGTCAGTTCGGTCCGTGCCTGCCGCATCATTCCTGCTCCCGCCACCAGCTTGTCAGCAGCGGTCCATAGACCGGAACCTCCGGGGGGCGGCGCAGGGCGGCGCTGACGATCATGCGCGTGGTCGGTTGCCAGTAGAGCGGCACCACCAGATGGCTCGCCCGCAGCACGCGGTCCAGCGCCCGGGCGGCGGTCTGCAGTTCCTTCCGGCTTCGGGCAGAGGTGAGCGCCCCCACCATGGCATCGACGGCGGGCAGGCTGACACCGGCATAATTGCGGCTGCCCGGCTGATCCGCCGCGGCCTGACCCCAGTAGTACCATTGCTCCGACCC
>CAXBNO010000031.1:0-12620 GCA_963976775.1 uncultured Kordiimonadales bacterium | reverse complement strand
GGTTCTGCGCTGGGTGCCCGAGGCCCCCGTCGCCGAAGCGGCCGAGTAGACCGGGCGGATGGCTGGGTTCGAGGTCGATCCGCGCCTGCTTGCGGACAGTGTCGAGGTCATGGACCTGCCGCTCTGCGCCGTGCGGCTGGTTGATGACAGCCGATGGCCGTGGGTGCTTCTGATCCCGCGGCGTGCCGGGGCGAAGGAACTGTTCGATCTGGACGCCCCGGATCGTGCTTTGCTTGTCGAGGAAGCCGCAGGTGTGGCGCGTGCCCTTACCGGTGTCGGTCCCTGTGACAAGACCAACATCGCCACGCTTGGCAACATGGTGCCCCAGATGCACGTCCACGTGATTGCCCGTCAGATCGGCGACGCCGCCTGGCCTGGCCCGGTATGGGGCATCGGCAAACCGGTCCCCTACAGTCCGGCAGAACGTGTATTGACCGCGGAGACCGTGCGCGTCCTGATTGAGACAGAATTCGTCAGCGACGTTACGAAATGAGACTCAGGAGACACTGAAATGGACTTCCCGACGCTGAAGCTCGGTCGCAAGCCGAACCAGTTCCTGATGGCACCCGACGGGCTGTGCCAGGCAGCGATACCGCATGCCGAGAGTCCTGTGTTCAACGTGCCCGCCGCCAATCTGATGCGTCGGCTGCTGGACATGGCGGCAGGCGAGGAACGGGTCAGCGTCAAGGAAATTTCGGAAGAGGCCCTGGCCGTGAAACTTGTTGCAAGGTCAAGGGTCTTTCGATTTCCGGATATGATCGATTGCCAGATCCTGCCGGTCGATTCCAACAGTTCGACGCTGGCCGTGTATGCCCGCGCGCGCTTCGGATATCGGGACTTCGGGGTCAATCGCGCCCGCATTTCAGGGTGGGTTCGGCGCCTGCAGCAGGGCATCACCTGACCCGGATCGCCGTCTGGCATGTGACTGACATCACACTCCTAACAAGAGATTAACAGCAGCCCAATTCTGGCATTTCCCTTGCTCTTGCTCATGCAAGTTACGTTTACGTAAAGGGGGGTTCCAATGTCGGACGACATTCTCGGTCTCTTGGAGACCTACTGGCAGAGCAAGTGTCAGGACGGGCGGCTTCCGTCGCGCCAGGACATCAATCCTGCGGAGATCAGACGGCTGCTAGCGCATATCGCATTGATTGATGTCGCGATGGAGGGTGACGGGTTCCGGTTCCGCCTGGTCGGCACAAAGGTCGTGCAGCAATTGTCCTACGACCCCACCGGACAGGACGTGACCGAAGGGCCGGGCACAGGCAAGGGATCACCGTTCTGGGATTTCCTGACGGCAATTGCCACGGACCTGAAGCAGGGCTCGATCGAGCTTCCCTACTTCGGCAACAACGTCTCGTTCGGCAGCATCCGGATCGTCGGCTTTCCGTTGGTTGACGACGGCGTGATCGACAAGGTCCTGCTGGGCTTCAGCTTTGCCGGTGCGACGGAGATGCATGAGTTGAAGCGCTATATTAAACAGTAGAAAAATGTAATATAAAATATATACCCTGACAGGAGGATAATTATATTGACTTACGTGCCATGAGGATGAAATCATTCTCATGCAAACAACGGCACGTAAATATTTCGGTCTTACAGCATTGCCCGCCGGGAATGCATTGACCGCCACGGACTGGCCCACCGATCTGACGGGCCCGCGGAATTTGATCGGGCAGCTTGCACCCGCGTTACCAAATGCTAAAGCGCCACGGAGCGAACTCCGTGGGCCCTTTCGAGGCACGGAGTTCGGGACATGATCCCAGGAAATTCAATCGCGTTCGATGCCATGCAGACATGCTGGCTCCATCCTGTAGAGGGAGGGGCCTGACCATGCAGGCGTTTCCGATCTTTCTGAAACTCAGGGGGCGTACGGCCCTGCTGGTTGGCGGCGGCGACGCGGCGGCGGCAAAGCTGCGTCTGCTGATTGCTGCGCATTCCAACGTCCGCGTCGTGTCGCGCAACGCAGACGACAGCGTACGCGAACTGGTGGACGGCACTCAGGTCACCCTGATCGAGTCTGATTTCGAAGAGTCGCATCTGGTCGGTGTCGCGGTGGCGATCATCGCCACGGAGGATGAGGTGGAGGACACCCGTGTCGCGTCCGCCGCCCGTGCGGCGCGCGTGACGGTGAATGTCGTCGACCGTCCGGCCCTTTCCGATTTCACCATGCCCGCGATCGTTGACCGTGACCCCGTGACTGTCGCCATCTCCACCGGCGGCGCCGCGCCTGTGCTGGCGCGGCAGGTGCGCGGCGCGGTGGAAGCCGCATTGCCGGCACAGCTCGGGGCGCTGGCCGGTTTCATGGACAGCTTCCGCAGCGCGGTGGCGGCCATCCGCCAGACACCGAAGGCACGCCGGAAATTCTGGGAAGGATTCCTGTCCGGCCCGGTCGCCCGCAAGGTGCTGGATGGCAATGCGGGTTCCGCCCGACAGGACATGCTCGCCCTGGTCAATCAGGGCGAACTCACGGATCCGGTTGGTCGGGTTGCCATCGTCGGCGCCGGGCCGGGTGACCCGGAACTGCTGACCCTGAAGGCCCATCGACTGCTGAAACAGGCCGATGTGATCGTGCATGACAAGCTGGTGGGCGAGGGGGTTCTGGACCTCGCGCGCCGTGATGCCCGGCTGGTCTATGTCGGCAAGTCGCGCGGTCATCATCATCGCACCCAGGACCAGATCAACGCCATTCTGGTCGCGGAGGCGGAGGCCGGGCATCTGGTCGTGCGCCTGAAGGGAGGTGACCCCTTTATCTTCGGTCGCGGTGGAGAAGAGGTCGCGCATCTGCACGCCCACGGTATCGAGGTCGAGGTGGTACCCGGTATCACTGCGGCGGCCGGTTGTGCCGCCTCCGCAGGCTTTCCGCTGACCCATCGTGGCAAGGCGAGCGCGGTGACCTTCCTGTCCGGACAGGGCAAGGACGGCAAGCCGGACCTGGACTGGCGGTCGCTGGGGCAGGCGAACCATACCCTCGCCATCTACATGGGCATCGATACGGCCCGCACCTCCGCCCGTGAACTGATCGCGCATGGCCGCGATCCGGGAACGCCCGTGGCGGTCATCGAGAACGGGACCCTGCCGACCCAGCGCGTGCTGCGCGGTCGTCTGGACCAGTTGCCCGAACTGGTGAAACGGGAGGCGGTCGTGACCCCGGCACTGCTGATCATCGGCGAGGTGACCGGCGAGACAATTGACGCTGCGGCGGTTCAGGACCGCCTGGCGCTGGCACTCTGAGACTCTGGAGAATTCACGCAATGGCACTCGAAATCATCACGGCGAACCGTCTTGGCGACGGTCTGGTGATCTTCATGACGACAGACGGCTGGTCGGCGCGGATCGGTGATGCCGTCGTGTCGGAGAGCAAGGACGACACCGCCGCGTTGCTGGCCCGGGCCGACGCCGACGCGGGTCTCGTGGTCGGCCCCTACGAGATTACGGTGGAACGGCAGGCGGATGGCAGCCTCCACCCAGTCAAGTATCGCGAGGCGCTGCGGACGCGTGGACCGTCCGTGCGCACCGACCTTGGATATCAGGCTGCCTGAGCGCAGCAAGCGGGAGAAACGGACATGTATGTCTATGACGAGCTTGATCGTGGCCTGGTGAACGAACGGGTCGAGGAATTCCGGGACCAGGTCAACCGCCGCATTTCCGGCGAACTGACGGAGGAGCAGTTCCGGCCGCTGCGGCTGATGAACGGCCTTTACCTGCAGTTGCACGCCTACATGCTGCGGGTCGCGGTACCCTATGGTGTCCTGTCCAGCAACCAGATGCGCAAGCTGGCACGGATCGCGCGGGTCTATGACCGGGGCTACGGCCATTTCACCACCCGCCAGAACATCCAGTTCAACTGGCCGAAGCTGGAAGAGACGCCGGATATCCTGGCCGAACTGGCCGAGGTCGAGATGCACGCCATCCAGACTTCCGGCAACTGCATCCGCAACACCACCGCCGACCAGTTCGCCGGGGCGGCGGCGGATGAGCTGGAGGATCCGCGCATCTGGTGCGAGATCATCCGTCAGTGGTCCACGTTCCACCCGGAATTTACCTTCCTGCCGCGCAAGTTCAAGATCGCGGTGACCGGTGCCGTCAGCGACCGCGCCGCGATCAAGGTGCACGACATCGGCATCGTGCTGGTGCAGGACGCGGACGGGGAGGTTGGTTTCGAGATATGGGCCGGGGGCGGTCTGGGCCGCACGCCGATGATCGCGAAGAAGATCCGCGGCTTCCTGCCTGCGGTCGATCTGCTGAGCTATCTGGAGGCGATGCTGCGGGTCTACAACCGCTTCGGTCGGCGCGACAACAAGTACAAGGCACGCATCAAGATCCTGGTGCACGAGATCGGTGCCGACGCCTATCGCGACGCGGTCGAGGCGGAGTGGGCGGATATTCGCGACGGCGCGCTGGCCCTGCCTGAGCAGGAAATCAGCCGTATCCGCGACGCCTTCACCCCGCCTGCGTTCGAGGTGCTGGAAACAGTCTCCACTGCCTTCGAGGCGCGCAAGTTCGAGGATCGCGGCTTTGCCCGCTGGGTCGCCAGCAACGTCCGTCGCCACAAGGTGGCGGGCTATGCCATCGCCAACATCTCCCTGAAGCCCGCAGGCGGCATACCGGGCGATGCGACGGCGGAGCAGATGGATGCCGTCGCCGACTATGCCGACCGCTGGTCGTTCGGTGAGGTGCGGGTGGCGCATGAACAGAACCTGGTGCTGCCGCATGTCCGCCAGGACGACCTCTACGACCTCTGGCTGGCGCTGGGCTCGGTGGAGCTGGATGCCCCGAACATCGGCACGCTGGGCGACATCATCGCCTGTCCGGGCATGGATTACTGCAGCCTCGCCACAGCGCGCTCGATCCCCGTGGCGCAGCAGATTTCGGAGCGGTTCGCCGATCTGGAACGGCTGCATGACATTGGCTCTGTCAGCCTGAACATCTCCGGCTGCATCAATGCCTGCGGGCATCACCACGTCGGCAACATCGGCATCCTCGGCGTCGACAAGAAGGGTGAGGAGTTCTACCAGGTCACCCTGGGCGGTCAAGCCGACGAGAATGCGGCAATCGGCAGGATCATCGGTCCGGGCTTTGCCTCCGACGCGATCGTCGATGCCATCGAAACCATCATCGAAACCTATCTGGCGGTGCGTCAGGACGGTGAGAGCTTCATCGGTACCCTGAACCGCCTCGGCCAGACCCCTTTCAAGGAGGCTCTCTATGGCACTGCTTAAGAACGGGCGACTGATCCAGGACCGCTGGACCACCGTCGACAACCTGACAGATGCGCTGAAACCCGGCGGTGTACTTGTCCCGCTGGACCTCTGGCTGGCGGAGCGCGATACCCTGCGCGGCAAGAGCGCGGTGGGTGTCATCCTGCCGAACGACGCCGATCTGGATCTGCTGGCGGATGACTATGACCGCATCGCGGCCATCGTCCTGACCTTTCCGTCAATGGTGGATGGTCGGGCGTTCTCCCAGGCGCGCCTGATCCGCGAACGCTTCGGCTTCGATGGGGAGATCCGCGCCCGCGGTCCGGTGATCGCGGACCAGTATCTCTATCTGCTGCGCTGCGGCGTCGATGCCGTCGAAGTGCCGGACGACACCAATGTCGAAAGCTGGCTGCGCAACGCACGGCGGTACTCCACCGTCTATCAGCCCGCCGCCGACGACCGCATCCCGGCCTATCGCCGCCGCCATCTGGTGGCAGGCTCGGCCATCGCCTCCTGAGGAACCGCTGACATGTCGCTACAGTCCCGCCAGCCCTTTCCCGACATCGAACGTCTGATCCGCTCCTCGAACCGCGCGTTCGAGCTGAACGAGAGCTGCGGCGAAATGCAGGGGATGGACCTGATCGCCGCGGCGCGTGACGCCTTCGGTGACAGGCTGACGCTGGTGTCCTCCTTCGGGACCGAAGCGGCGGTGCTGTTGCACATGGTGGCGGAGGTCGATCCGTCGATCACGGTCACCTTCGTCGATACGCGCAGACTCTTCGGCGAGACCCTGCGTTATCGCGACCAGCTCGCCGCCCGGCTGGGGCTGATGGACGTGCGCACGGTTGCGCCCGATCCGCGCCGCGTGAAGCAGCTCGATGCGGACCAGATGCTGTTCAACCGCGACACGAACCTGTGCTGTCACATCCGGAAGGTGGAACCGCTGGAGCGCGCCCTGAACGGCTTCGACGCCTGGATCACGGGCCGCAAGGCCTATCAGGCGGAAACCCGGCGCTACCTGCCTGCGGTGGAGGCTGTCGGCGGGCGCGTGAAGTTCAATCCGCTCGCCCGTTTCACCCCGGAGCGGATCGATGACTGGTTCACACATCACAATTTGCCGCGTCACCCGCTGGAGGCAGACGGTTTTCTTTCCGTGGGCTGTATGCCATGCACCGACAGGGTCAGGCCGGGCGAGGATCCGCGATCCGGGCGCTGGCGGGGACAGGACAAGACAGAATGCGGCATCCATGAAGGTGTCGCAGGCGACGGTATCTGAGGGGCATCAAGGACATGAGTGAAGGATATGCGGGCGATCGCAGCCCGGCGGACACCTATGCAGCGTTGAAGAATGAACCGGGTGCGGTGCTGGTGGACGTGCGCACCGTGCCGGAATGGCAGTTTGTCGGCGTGCCGGATCTGGCACCGGTGTCGAAGGAAGCCCTGTTCGTCGAATGGCAGGCCTATCCGGAGATGAAGATCAACGAAGGCTTCGCCGCCGCCGTCCAGGCGAAGGGCGTGTCGCAGGATCAGCCGGTCTATCTGCTCTGTCGCTCGGGTGTGCGCTCGAAGGCCGCTGCAAAGGCTCTGACCGCCGCAGGTTTCCAGACCTGCTACAACATCCTGGAAGGTTTCGAGGGCAATGCCGACAGTGATGGCCATCGCGGCAATGTCGGCGGCTGGAAGCATGCGGGCCTGCCCTGGAGGCAGCAGTGACACGTGACGTCGCCGATGCGGCGGCGCAGTGGGAACTGGAAACCCGACTGGTACGTGGCGGCCTCGACCGCTCCGCCAACGGGGAGACGAGTGAGGCGCTGTTCCTGAACTCCGGCTTCGTCTACGAGACGGCGGCGGATGCGGAAGCGCGTTTCAAGGGGGAGCAGGAAGGCTTCGTCTATTCCCGCTATGGCAATCCCACGGTCGCAATGTTCGAGGAGCGGATGCGGCTGATGGAGGGGGCGGAAGCCTGCTTCGCCACAGGATCCGGCATGTCCGCGGTCTTTGCTGCGCTGATGTCGCAACTGAAGACCGGCGACCGGGTGGTGGCTTCACGCGCACTGTTCGGCAGTTGCCATCACATCCTGACCCAGATCCTGCCGCGTTTCGGGATCGAGAGTGTGCTGGTGGAGGGGACAGACCTCAACGAATGGGCCGATGCGCTGAAGCCCGGCGCAGCGGCTGTCTTCCTGGAGACACCGGCGAATCCCACGCTCGACCTGATCGACCTGCGTGCCGTGTCCGATCTGGCGCATGCGGCCGGCGCCTGTGTGGTGGTGGACAATGTCTTCGCCACCCCGGTGCTGCAGCGACCGATGGACCATGGTGTCGATGTCGTTGTCTATTCGGCGACCAAGCACATCGACGGGCAGGGCCGCGTGCTGGGGGGGGCCGTGCTGGGCAGCAAGGATTTCGTCGACAACACCCTGATGCCGTTCCTGCGCCATACCGGCCCCGCCCTCAGCCCGTTCAATGCCTGGGTGCTGCTGAAGGGACTGGAGACGCTGACCCTGCGCGTGGAGCGCATGTGCGAGAATGCGGCAAAGGTGGCGGCCCACCTGTCGGCTCAGCCTGGTGTCTCACGGGTGATCTGGCCCGGCGCGGATGATTTCCCGCAGCGGGAACTGCGCGAACGTCAGATGACCGGCGGCGGTACCCTGATCACGCTGGAGATCGCGGGCGGCAAGCAGGGCGCATTCCGGTTCATGGACCGTCTGCAGATCATCGACATTTCCAACAATCTGGGCGATTCCAAGAGCCTGGTGACCCACCCGACGACCACCACCCACCGCGCCATATCGGCGGATGACCGGGCCCGGATCGGCATCACCGACGGCATGCTGCGCCTGTCGGTCGGCCTCGAGAACCCGGAAGACCTGAAGTCTGATATTTCGCAGGCACTTGCCTGCGGCGACTGAGGGAAGGGGCCGTCGTCACATCGCCGCGCGCAGCACCCGGTCGACGATGCGTTCCAGATGGCGGAGCGAGTTGCAGACTTCCACCTGGTGGCAGCTTGCGGCGTAGCGCGGCATCTCGGAATCGCCGGTGCCCCACTGCAGCCGCCCCTCCGGGTTCAGCCAGATCAGGCGCTTTGAACGGTCATAGATCGTGCGGACAATCTCCGCGCGCGGCTCACCGTAATTGGTGCGCGCGTCGCCCAGGATGATGACCGTGCTGCGGTAGTCCACATCGGCCAGCGCGATGTCGCGGAAATCGAGCAGTGAGCGGCCATAGTCCGTGGACATGTAGGCGAAATCCTCCAGCACCGTCGTCACGGCCTCCTCGATGCCGCGGGTCTCGAACAGGCGGGTGACTTCGCGCAGTTCCCCAGCGAAGGCGTAGGCCCGGACCTTCGGCAGCACCTCCTGCAGCGAATAGAGGAACATCAGCAGGAAGCGGGAAACATTGGCAACCGAACCGGACACGTCGCACAGCACATGCACATCCGGCCGGTCGATCTTCGTCCGGCGCCACTTCGGTTCCATGATCAGGCCGTCATAGGCCTGGTTGTGGCGCAGGGTCCGGCGCACATCCAGCTGGCCCCGGTTGGACTTCTTGCGTCGGCGGGAATGCTGCATCACCAGCTTCTTCGCCATCTTGCGCACCAGATCCTGCATCTGCACGAAGTCGCGCCGTTCCACATTGGTCAGCCGCATCTTCTGCAGCATTTCCTCCCGGATACGGCGGCTCTGACCGGCGGCCTGCAGGGCAAGCTGCTTCTCCACATAGTCGCGCAGCCGCTCCATCATCCGGCCCCGCGCCTGGTTCAGGCGCTGGCCCAGACCCTCCGCCGCCTGATCGCCTGCCAGTCCGGCATCGCGCAGGTCGGCCAGGTCGTCGTCCAGTTCCTCCAGCCCCATCCCCTCGGCGATGCGCCGGGTGAACAGGCCGATCTGCGTGAACAGCACGATCTCGCGCACACCCGATTCCTCTGCCGCCTCCGCCAGACGGGTTTCCAGTCCGGCCCGGTCGTTCTCCAGCAACATGCGGGAGAGTTCGGACAGGCTGGTCAGGTCACCGGATGGCTTCGCCGAGGTCGGGGCACCGCCTGCGCCACCGCCGCCGCCTTCGCCCTGGCCGCCTTCACCACCTTCGCCGCCCTGCATGCCGTCGCCACCGGGGGAGTCGTCGGACGGGCCGGCGTCCTCCCTATCCGCATCGTCGGGGTCGTCGTCGTTCGACGCGCTGGTTTCCCCGTCGAAGTCCTGGATGGCGAAGAACCGCTCGAAGCAGTCGTCGAAGGACTCCTTCTCCAGTTCCGACTTGGCCAGGGTGATGGCCAGGCTGTCCTTCAGCAGGTCCCGGTTGCCAAAGCCGACCAGGTCAATGGCCTTGTGCGCCTCCAGTGTTTCGGCAGGCGAGATCTTCAGGTCGGCTTCCCGCAGCGCCTTCAGGAAGTCGGCCAGCATCGGCGTGATCATTTTCGGACCTCGGCTTTCCGGAACTCAGTCGCGTGGCAGGTCGTGCTTTGTCACCTTGCCGGTCGCATTGTGGGGCAGCTCGTCCATGAATCGCACGGACTTGGGCACCTTGAAACGGGCCAGGTTGTCCTGGCAATGCGTCGTGATTGCTTCCTCGGTGAGATTGGAGCCGGATTTCCTGACCACAAAGGCCCGCCCGACTTCACCCCAGCGGTCATCGGGGACACCGATGACGGCAGTCTCCGCCACGCCATCAAGCTGGTAGAGCACATTCTCCACCTCTGCCGGATAGACGTTCTCTCCGCCGGAAATGAACATGTCCTTGTAGCGGTCGACGATGGTGACGAACCCCTCGTCATCCATGCAGGCCGCGTCGCCGGTATGGAACCAGCCGTCAGTGAAGGACTCGCGATTGGCGTCGGGCCGGTTCCAGTAGCCGGGCGTGATGGTCGGTCCCTTGATCCAGAGTTCGGCGGTCTCTCCGGTGGCGACATCCTGCCCGTCGGGTCCGACGATGCGGATGGAGGTATGCATTGCCGCCTGTCCTGTGGAGCCGATCTTGTCCAGCGCCCGTTCCTTCGACAGCAGGGTGCCGAGGGTGCAGGTCTCGGTCATGCCCCAGCCGTTCTGCAGCATGATCCCGCGTTCCGCATAGGTCTCCAGCAGGGCGCGGGGGCTGGCGGCGCCACCGATGCCGATGGTGACGAGGCGGGAGAGATCTGCGGTCCTGAACTCCGGCAACTGGCTGGCAAACAGGAAGTTCGTCGGTACACCGAAGCCATGGCTGATCGCCAGATCAGCGTCGGACAGCAGATTCAGGAAATGCAGCGGGTCGAAGGTCCGCATGACGATGTTCGCACCGCCAATATGGAAGATGCCGTTGGCGAAGAGCTGCAGGCCGCCGATGTGGAAGATCGGCAGGAAGGCGAGATTGACGGAATGCCGGGTCAGTTCGCACTTCATCGCGGAATTCACGGCATTGTAGAATGCCTGGCCGTGGGTCACGCGTGCGCCCTTGGGCCGCCCCGTGGTCCCCGAGGTATAGACCAGCGCCCAGGTGTCATCGTGGGTCACCTCAGCAATGGGGCACTTTCCGTTGGACCAGGCCAGTCCCCGTTCGTAGTCGCTGTCCGCGCCATCGGCACAGCCGATCAGGTGAGGGGTGCCGCAGGTGCGGGCGACGGCCTGACCGGCGTCCATGAATTCCGCGCCGACGATCAGCGCACGCGGGTCGGCATCGCCGACGATGAATTCCAGTTCGGGCACGGCGAGTCGCCAGTTCAGCGGCAGGAAGATCGCGCCGATCCGCCGACAGGCGAACTCGACCTCATAGTGGTCAGTGGAATTGTGCGCCAGCATCGCAACCCGGTCGCCGCGACCGACACCGCAGCCATCGGCAAGGAAAAGCGCACAGCGATCAACCCGTTCATTCATCTGGCGATAGCTGAACCGCCGCGATGAATGCAGGTCGATGATGGCGCGGGCATCGGGCTGATAGCCGGCGTGATGGGCAATCCAGTCATAGGCTGGTACCGTCATGTCGTTTCCTCCCCCGAGTATTGACTTCCGGCAGTCTAGCCTGCCGCGTCCGGCAACTGTCCTGCGTCCTTCGGGGCGTTGTAACCCACTGTCCGGGTGGTGAGGCGGACGTCATCGACCTTGAAGATGCCCTGTTCCAGGCCTTCCTGCAGCAGGGCCGCGAGCTTCTCGTCGAACTCCGCCCGCATCTTGTCGATCCGGTCGCTGGCCGTGGACGGGATGTACTTGTCCTCCCGGAAGTAGACCGCGATGTTGGCCTGATGGGCCATGACCACGTGACAGAACTCGCGAATGGCCTGGCCCAGCCGTTCCGCCGGATCGCCCTTGCGGTCGCAGGCATCGGCAATGGCCTTCAGCGAAAGCCGTGTGCCGCGCTCCGCTATGTCACCCAGCAGGGCCGCCTTGTTCTCGAAATGCGAATAGATGAAGGGCTTTGTCACTTCAAGGCGACGGGCGACCTGATCCAGTGTGGTGCCCTGGTAACCCTGTTCGAAGAAGAGCTGTCTTGCCTCTTCCATAATCCGTTCCCGCTTAAGTCGCGCAATTTCTTCCCGCATGCCCGAATGCATCGGAAATACCCCCTGTCGAGCAGGCCTCCGCCAACGGCTGCCTGTGGGTGAGTTGGCTCACCACGTTATTACGTCAAGGTACAGTTGCATACTTTGTGGTAGATTTCAAAACCGGGATGCATATCGCGGATGCTGCGGTGTCAATGCTGACAGGCACCGTTCCGGCGACGGTATGGTTCATTGCAGTTCCAGTCGTTTCCGGAATAGTCGAGATGCGCATGGTCCGGCAGCGCGATCCGGCTGCATCTGTCGCCCTTGATACTGAAACCGTGTTCGCATTTCCAGCCCTTGCCATATGCCGTGTCGTCGAGATAGCCGTTGGCGGGCACGGTGATGGTCTCGCAGGCAGTATCGGTGGCCTGGTAGCCCCTCTCGCAGAGCCATCCGGTGCCGTAACTGAAGCCGGAGAGAAACCCGTTCCGAGGCACCTGGATGGCGACACATGCCTTGTCGCTCGGGCGGAATCCGCGCATGCACTCCCAACCGGTACCCTGTGCGCCGAGGAAGCCATTGGCCGGAATGACGATGGCTTCGCACTGATCTCCGTTCTGGAGATACCCGCGATCACAGCGCCACGGGGTGCCATAGGAGGAGCCGACAAGGTAGGCGTTCCGGGGCACGGTGATGGGCTCGCACCCTGTCCGGGTCTGCAGGAACTTGCGTCCACAGGTCCAGCGATCACCGGAACTGCTCAGAATGGCACCGGTCGGCATGGCAATGGGCTCACAGGTCCCGCTCGCCTCCCTGAAGCCGCGCATGCAGTCCCAGCCCCGACCATAGGTCTTGTCTGTCGCGAAGGCATTGTCGGGCACGTTCATTTCGACGCAGGCATCACGCGAGCGGCGGAATCCGGTATCGCAGTTCCAGCCCGCGCGGGAGCCGGCCGCATGTGCATT
>CAXBNO010000030.1:0-12702 GCA_963976775.1 uncultured Kordiimonadales bacterium | reverse complement strand
TTGGGCGCAGGAATGCTCGCTACAGGAACTTGGGCTCAATGTCGGCGTCATCGACCGCACTGACCGCCGGTTCCAGTTGGTCACGAGTGGGGAGCGGATCGTACATAATCGAGAGTATCCAAGTTATACAAAAGGCGCACGATTCTTGCGTGGATTTCCTGCTTTTGACGTGAAATCGCCCAGAATTTATTTTGGTTTTCAATATCATTCAGCAGGCATAATTCCCGGAAGAAGGCTTTATACGCCCCAGATTCTTAATTTTTATGGATCAAGTGCGACAAACATTGGTTATGTAGACATCGAGGCTGGAAAACGTGTGGAGAAGACACTCGATCTCCAGGAAAGTATCAATGGCCGAACGAAGTTGGCCTACCTTGCTGCGACTGAGAGAGGCCTCTACGTGCATGCTGCGGTCCCCCAGGTTGAACCATTCAAGGGGCAGGGTATCTGGGGGGGAGTTATCAATACCGAGAGCGGCGAATTCTCTCCTTTGTTTCCTGATCCGCCATATTTCAATGGGCCTAGCCTATCGCAAAGTAACTACCGGACAGACTCCCTTCGCGCTTCGCATGATGGGCGCACAGCCGTATTCAGCCACGGTATCTATACCGAGGCTGATCGCCCCGAGGACCGGATTGCGGTAGGACGAGGCGGCATGGTGGTTGTCAGAGACGGTAATGTTGCTGAACAGATTCTGCCTCCGCGAGGTCGTGGTCCCCGCGAGGTCGCCATCTCCGGTGATGGCCGGAAGGCGATCATGACCTTGTTCAATGATTCCCGGATCTTCTGGGCCGTCGATCTGGAGACGCGGGCGATCATCGAGAAGCCGTTGCGCGTGCCGTTGGAGGCCGCGATTGCGCGGTCGCGGCAATGAGGCACCGAAGCCCGGACTTCAGTCCTTCAGCAACTGGCGGCTGATCACCACGCGCATGATCTCATTGGTGCCTTCCAGGATCTGGTGGACGCGGCAGTCGCGCAGGTAGCGTTCGATCGGATGGTCGCGCAGGTAGCCGTAGCCGCCGTGCAGTTGCAGCGCGTCGTTGCAGACGTTGAAGCCGGTGTCGGTGGCGAAGCGCTTGGCCATGGCGCAGGCGACGGTCTTGTCCGCAGCACCGGCGTCGAGCTTGGCCGCCGCGCCGTGGATCATCATCCGCGCCGCCTCCAGTTCCGTGGCCATGTCGGCGAGCCTGAACTGGGTGTTCTGGAACCCGGCGATGGCCTGGCCGAACTGCTTGCGGTCCTTGACGTAGCTGATGGTGCGCTCCAGCGAGGCCCGGGCGGCCCCGATGGAGCAGGCGCCGATATTGATCCGCCCGCCGTCCAGACCGGCCATGGCGATGCTGAAGCCCTGCCCCTCGTCACCGATGCGGTTCGACACCGGCACCCGGCAGTCGTCGAACATGACCATCGCGGTGGGCTGGGAGTTCCAGCCCATCTTGCGCTCCTGCGCGCCGAAGCTGAGGCCGGGCGTGTCCTTCTCCACCGCGATGCAGGTGACGCCCTTCGGACCCGCGCCGCCGGTCCGCACCATGACGACATAGACGTCCGAGCGACCACCGCCGGAGATGAAGGCCTTGGCCCCGTTCAGCACATAGTCATCGCCGTCGCGCACCGCCTTCGTCTTCAGGCTGGCGGCGTCGGAGCCTGCACCGGCCTCCGTCAGGCAATAGCTGGCGAACCACTCCATGGAACAGAGCTTCGGCAGGAACTTCGCCCGCACCGCGTCGTCACCAAAGCGGTCGATCATCCAGCTCGCCATGTTGTGGATGGAGATGTAGGCGGCGGTGGAGGTGCAGCCCGCCGCCAGTTCCTCGAAGATGATCGCCGCGTCCACGCGGGTCAGGCCCGATCCGCCGTGCGCGGGGTCGACATAGATGCCGGCAAAGCCGAGCTCGGCCGCCTGTCGCAGCGTGTCCTCGGGGAAGATCTTCTCCTCGTCCCACTCGGCGGCATGCGGTTCCATCTCTGCCACCGCGAAGCTGCGCGCGGCGTCCTGAAACGCGATCTGGTCCTCGGTCAACCCGGTCATCTGTTCCTCCCCCGTCGATGCGCCTTGCCCGAAGGCCACCGCACCGGAGATACTGGACACTGCAAACCGGGTCAACGCAACGGGGTGGGAACGAACCAATGGCAGACAGCGCACGCTTCACCGACATGGCCGATGGCACGGCGGAGGACTGGAAGATCATCGGCAGCCACTACAAGCCGTTCAGCGCCGGGCTGCCGGATCGCCTGCTGGCGCATCTGGAACTGCTCGGCGGCGACTACGGCGGGTTCCAGGTGGACCGGCTGGAGCACAGCCTGCAGACGGCGACCCGTGCCCACAGGGCGGGCGAGGACGAGGAATATGTCGTCGCCGCGCTGCTGCACGACATCGGCGACCTGCTGTGTTCCTACAATCACGCCGACATGGCGGCGACGGTCCTGAAGCCCTTCGTCTCCGCCTCCAACCACTGGATGGTGGAGAAGCACGGCATCTTCCAGGGCTATTACTTCTTCCAGCATCTCGGCCTGGACCGCGACATGCGCGAACAGTTCCGGGGCCATGCGGATTTCGAGAAGACCGCGATCTTCTGCGAACGCTATGACGCGCCCGCCTTCGACCCGGCCTACGAGTCAATGAAGCTGGATGACTTCCGGCCGATGGTGCACCGGGTGTTCGAGGCACCGAAGAGTTCGATCTACATGGCGGATGCAGCGCAGGGCGTGAACCTGGGCGCGTAGCCCCGGATCGCTCCGCTGTCTGATGGGCTGATCCCGGTCAGCCCACCCGCAGTCGCATGTTCTCCCGCGCGACCGTATTGCCGATCCATTCGTAGCGGGCCTCTTCCTCCAGCCGTTCCATGTAGATGTCCTCATGGTCCGGATCGTGGTGGAAGATGACGTGCTGGCGGACGTTCGCGGCCTGGCAGAGGCGCATGCCCTCCTGCCAGGTGGAGTGGCCCCAGCCGACCTTCGAGGCGAATTCCCGGTCGTTGTAGGTGCAGTCGTAGACGACGATGTCGGCACCTTCGATCAGGGCCAGGATGCGCTCGTCCGGCTTGCCCGGCACATGCTCCGTGTCCGTCACGTAGCAGAAGGCATGGCCGTTGTGGTCAACGCGATAGCCGGTGGCACCGTCCGGGTGGTTCAGCGGCGTCGTCGTGACACGGATGTCGGGTCCGAGGTTCAGAACGTCACCGGCAGTGAAATCCTCGAAACTGAGCTGCGCCTGCATGATGTCGATCGGTACAGGGAACGTCGGCTGGTTCATCTGGGAAGCCAGCACCTCGCGGATGCCACCGGTTTCCGGTGCCAGATGCCCCGCCATGATGGTGAAGTGGTTGTCCTTCTTGAAGGCCGGCGAGAAGAAGGGGAAGCCGTTGATGTGGTCCCAATGGGTGTGGGACAGCAGCAGATGGGCGTTGTGCACGTTCTTCTTGGTCAGCCAGTGCCCCAGATTGCGGATGCCCGTACCGGCATCGAAGATCAGACGCTGGCCGGCGCATGAAACCTCGATGCAGCTCGTATTGCCTCCGAACGACACGTACCGCGGACCGGGCGTGGCAATGCTGCCGCGAACGCCCCAGAATTTGACCTTGAAACTCACTTTTTGGTCCTCGTCTGAATGGTTCCTGTACGTCCACCGAGTCGCGTTCTGCACCAGCACCTGTGATCGCGCTCACAGGACATGATCGCAACTGTGGTCATTTCGTGACAACCTGACCGTGATCCCGCTCACACATCACCGAGGAAGCAAGAAACACACCATTCAGGGATGCATTCGCAGTGCCATCAATCATCCCTCGGCTGCGGGCAGTTGCATCTCCACCAGCTTGACCCAATAGGCCGCACCGACCGGCAGGGTCTCGTCGTTGAAGTCGTAGTTCGGGTTGTGGACCTCGCAGCCACCGCCCTCACCCTCGCCATTGCCGACGAACATGTAGCACCCGGGACGTTCGCGCAACATCCAGCCGAAGTCCTCCGCGCCCATGACCGGCACCAGCTTGTCGTTGACGTTCTCCGCGCCGACAACCTCATGCGCGGCGGCAACGGCAAAGCCGGTCTCCTCCGGCGTGTTCACCGTGGGGGCATAGCGGCGGTCATAGCTGAACTCCGCCTGCATGCCGAAGGCCTGGGCAATGCCGTCCGCGACTTCACGCATCCGCCGCTCGATCATGTCCTGGACACCTTCGTTGAAGGTGCGCGTCGTGCCCCGGACCACCGCTGTCTCGGGAATGACATTGCCGGTGAAGCCCGAATTGATCTCGCAGGCACTGATCACCGCCGCCTTCATCGGGTCCGTATCCCGGCTGACAATCGTCTGCCAGGCCGTGATGACGTGGGCCGCGGCGACAATCGGGTCTCTCGCCAGGTGCGGAAATGCGCCATGGCCGCCGCGACCGGTCAGTTTCAGCTCGAAGAAGTCGGCGGAGGCCATCATCGGCCCTGTGCAGACCGCGAAGCTGCCGACCGGCAGCCCGGGCCAGTTGTGCATGCCATAGACCGCTTCGACCGGGAACTTTTCGAACAGGCCTTCCTGCACCATCACCCGGCCGCCAGCCAGGTTCTCCTCCGCAGGCTGGAAGATGAACTGCACCGTACCATCGAAGTTCGGGTTCTCCGCCAGGTAGCGGGCCGCGCCGAGCAGCATGGTGGTATGGCCGTCGTGGCCGCAGGCATGCATCTTTCCGTCGTGAACGCTCTTGTAGTCGAAGCCGTTCAGTTCGGTCAGGTCCAGCGCATCCATGTCGGCGCGCAGGCCGATGGCCCGGTTGCCGGTTCCGGCCTTCAGTGTGCCCACGACGCCGGTGGTCGCCAGACCACGATGCACATCCAGGCCCCAGGACTCGAGCAGCCCGGCAACCTTGTCCGCCGTCCGGTGCTCCTCGAACGCTGTCTCCGGATGCTTGTGAATGTCACGCCGCCAGTCGGTCATGTCCGCCTGCAGCCGCTTGCGCACGTCGTCGATCAGTCCCATCACCCGCTCCCTGTCATCCTGACCCTGTTCCCGCAGTCTAGCGCTGTCACCAGTCAGGTCGAGTGCCCTCGCCGAAAACTTCGCCTGCAGGCGCAACTGGGTTCGTTTCGGCCACCTATCCTTCCCGGGTTGCAACAGACAGAGGAATTTCCACTCATGAAACATTCAGGTGGCGACCGTTTCCGGTCGGAGACACTTCAGCGCTTTTCCCGCGCTGCGGCGCGACGTCAGGGCTGGGACCGGTTGCTTGACGATGCCTATGCCCTTGCCCTGCCGAACCACGCCGCGCGACGCGGCGGCATGGTCGGCCAGCGGAAGGATCGGGAGGTCTTCGACAATACGGCAGTCCAGGCCCTGCACTGGCGAAAGGCGCGCCTGCACGGTCAGTTGTTCCCGCCCTTCAAGTCCTGGATGGATTTCGAAGCCCCGGAGTCGCTGATGCATGACGCGGAAGCCCGACGGGCCTTTGATCTCTACGCGGCGGAGGTACGCGAGAAGTTCCATGGCGCGATCGAGGCTTCCAACTTCCACATCGAGATCGATCCGGCCCTGGGCGACGCCCTGATTTCCACCGGGGCACTGATGGTGCATGCGGGTTCGCTGAACCGTCCGCTGCGCTTCGAGGCCGTGCCGGCCCAGGAACTGACACCGGAGGAAGGCCGGGATGGCATGCTGGCCACGATCTTTCACCAACTGTCCCTGCCCGCCCGCCGCATACGCACCCGCTGGCCCGATGCCGAACTGCCGGCCGAGTTGGCCGTGATCGCGGAGAAGCAGCCGGATACGGAGATCGAGGTGATCGAGGCCATTCTGGCCGACGACCCGGGCGAACCGGCCGTCTATGAGGTCTGGTGCGTGGCACAGCCCGGCGCGTCAGGCGAGAACCTGCTGCTGCAGCGCCGGTTCACGGTCTCCCCCGTCATCGCGTTCCGCACCGACAAGGCGCCTGGCGAATGGATGGGGCGGGGTCCGGTGCTGAACGCGCTGGCCGACATCAAGACAGCCAACAAGGTGGTCGAACTGATCCTGAAGAATGCCTCCATCGCCGTGACCGGGATCTGGCAGGCGGAGGACGATGGCGTCCTGAATCCGGCCAACATCCAGCTTGTGCCGGGTGCGATCATCCCGAAGGCCGTGGGGTCCCAGGGCCTGACGCCGCTGGATGCGCCGGGGCGCTTCGATGTCAGCCAGATCGTGCTGGAGAACCTGCAGCGCAGCATCCGGGAGGCAATCATGGGTCCGGGACTTCCGCCCAGCAGTGCCAGTGGCCGGACCGCCTTCGAGATCGATGTCCGCCAGCAGGAGTTCGAGGCGGTGGAACTGCCCATGTCGCTGCGTCTGCTGACAGAGCTCGACTTTCCCCTGGCCAATCGTGTGCTCTCCATCCTCAGCAGTCCGGCCATGGTCGGATCGCCCTACTATGTGCCACCGTTCGAGGTCGATGGTGAAAGGGTCAGGCCGAAACCCACCTCGCCGCTGGTCCGGTTGCAGGAGATCGCGGATGCCACCCCCGCGCAGGCCGCCTACATGCAGGCTGCAACGGCGTTTCCCGACCTGCTGGATCAGGTCATCGACCGAACCGGCTATCTGCGTGATTTCCTGAATCGCAATGGTTTCCCGTCGGAATTCCTGGCGCAGCCCGGCACGCCGGACCTCGCGTCCGTTGCCGCCGCCCTCGCCCCGCTCGGGCTATCGACCGCCGCGCAGGTGCCAGCCTCCGGGCAGCCGGACGATCCGGCACCCCTGCTGGCACCGGATGCCATGCCCGTGTCATGATCCGATGGCAGGGTCGGGCGACAAGGATCCGACCCGACCCTGCCAGACCGGAGGCTGCACATGTTTCGCCGGATCGCGCTCTGCCTGACGTTCAGTGCCCTTCTCGCCGGGACACTGCCCGCCGTCGCGGAGCCGGAAGTCAGGTTTGCCGCCCTTGGCGACACCCCCTATCTGATGCCCCGCGATGATGCCCTGTTCGCGCGCCTGATCGAACGCATCAACGCACAGCGCCCAGCCTTCTCGATCCATGTCGGGGATATCAAGGCGGGGTCGACGCCCTGCACGGACGCGGCATTCCTGAACGTGCGAGACCACTTCACCCGCTTCGACGCCCCGCTTTTCTATACCCCCGGTGACAATGAATGGACCGACTGCCATCGCACGAAAGCGGGCAAGTATGACCCGCATGAACGCCTGGGACGGATCCGGGAGATCTTCTTTTCGGAGCCGGTGAGTTTCGGGCGCAATCGCCGCAGCTACCTCAGCCAGTCGGACGCTGGCCATGAACCTGCAATGGTGGAAAATGCACTCTGGACCGAAGGCAGTGTGGTCTTCGCGACGGTGCATGTCGTCGGTTCAAGCAACGGCAGGAAACGCAAGGTCGGCCCGAAGAAGCTGTTCGAAGCCAGGGATGATGCAAACATCAGATGGCTGGATAACGCCTTCGCCCGGGCCATAAGGGACGAGGCGCCCGCCCTTGTCATCGCCATTCACGCGAACCCGGAGTTCGTGCCGGGTGACAAGGGTGATCGCGGCTTCGTCCGGACACTGGACGCGCTGGCAAGGGGCGCGCAGGCCTACCGCAGACCGGTGCTGCTGATCCATGGCGACACGCACCGCTACCGCACGGATCGGCCATTGCGGGACCGGAACGACAGCCGCGTCGACAATGTCTGGCGGCTGGAAGTTCCCGGCGCACCGGACGTGGGGGCGGTCATGGTGACGATAGACCCGTCAGCCACGCCACCCTTCGCCTGGCAGCCGATGCTGGTGCCCTACGCTCCAGCAGGGCGCTGACCGCGCCTGCCGATCATTGCAGATCCGATTCCGGGTTTGCCCGAATCTTGTGGACGGTCAGGTCGGCGCCGTTGAACTCTTCCTCCTCGCTCAGACGGATGCCGGTGATGACCTTGAGTGCGCCATAGACGACAAGGCCGGCGATCAGGGCATAGGCCGCGCCGATCACGCTGCCGACAAGCTGCGACATGAAGGCGACACCGCCGAGACCACCCAGGGCCTCCGAACCGAAGATGCCGCAGGCGATACCGCCCCAGAGACCGCAAAGGCCGTGCAGCGGCCAGACGCCGAGAACGTCGTCGATCCTCCAGCGGTTGTGGCAGAGCTGGAACATGACGACGAACAGCGCGCCCGCCACCCCGCCGACAGCGAATGACCCGATGGGGTGCATCACGTTCGAGCCGGCACAGACCGCCACCAGACCCGCCAGGGCACCGTTGTGCACGAAGCCCGGATCATTCCGACCCGCGATCAGGGCCGCGAGGATACCGCCGGCCATGGCGAGCAGGGAATTCATCGCGACGAGGCCGTTGACCCCCTCCACAGACTGCGCGCTCATCACGTTGAAACCGAACCAGCCGATGCACAGCAGCCACGATCCCAGCGCCAGGAAGGGAATGGACGAGGGCGGGATACCGGCGGGCGTTCCGTCCTTGCGATAGCGGCCCTTGCGCACGCCGAGCAGAATGACCGCAGCCAGTGCGATCCAGCCGCCGACGGCATGGACGACGATGGAACCGGCGAAGTCATTGAACGGGGCGCCGAAGCTCTCGGTGATCCAGTCCTGGTAGCCGAAGGTGCTGCCCCAGACCATGCCTTCATACAGCGGATAGACCACACCGACGATCACGGCGGTGGCGATGGCCTGTGGCCAGAACTTTGCGCGCTCGGCGATGCCGCCGGAGATAATTGCCGGGATCGCGGCGGCAAAGGTGAGCAGGAAGAAGAACTTGACCAGATCGAAACCGGACTTCGAGAACACGGCGTCTTCCACGTCGCCGGTCAGGGCCGAAGCGCTCATCAGGAAATCGACGCCGTAGGCAACCGAATAGCCGATGAAGAAGTAGGCCACGGTCGAGATCGCGAAATCCACCAGGATCTTGACCAGCGCATTGACCTGATTCTTGTGCCGGACCGTGCCGACCTCGAGAAACGCGAAACCGGAATGCATCGCGAACACCAGAATCGCGCCCATGAGCACGAAGAAGACATCCAACCCCGACTGGACAGACTCCATGACGGTTCCCTCCTCAAAAAAAATGATGCCTCTGCGGGCATCTGACAGCTTGAGCCCGGATGATCAAACTGCATGCCAATTAGGCAAATCATATTCTTACAATAATTTCAAATACTTATGAAATCGAGCACTGGGCCGCAACCCAATTGCCTACTTTATTGGCAATACTTTGCAGATCAGATAGGCATTTGCGCAAAAAATAAGCCCGACAGCCGAGGCTGCCGGGCTTTCAGTTCAGCGCACCCTCTGAGGGAGAGGGGGAAGGTGCGCGCTTGCTCTAGTCAGAGCCGGTCGTGGCGCAATCAACCAAACTGCGACCCGCGACCGAACTCGGGATAGGCCTCCATGCCAAGCTCGGCACGGTCCAGACCCAGTTCCTCGTCCTCTTCCGTCACCCGGACACCAACGGTGACCTTCAGGGCCATCCAGACGATGGCACTGGTGATGGAGACGAACAGGCCGATGGCGATGATGCCGACGATCTGGCCGCCGAAGCTGGCGTCGGAATTGGTGATCGGAACCGCCAGGGTGCCCCAGATGCCGCAGACCAGATGGGCGGGGATCGCACCCACGACATCGTCGATCTTCAGCTTGTCGAGCAACGGCACGGCGATCACGACCAGGACACCACCCACGGCACCGATCAGCACAGCAGCACCGATGCTCGGCGCCAGCGGCTCGGCAGTGATGGACACAAGGCCACCGATGGCACCGTTCAGGGCCATGGTCAGATCGACCTTCTTGAACATCAGCTGGCTTACGATCATCGCCGCGACCACGCCTGCAGCAGCAGCCACATTGGTGTTCACGAAGATGTTCGAGATGGCGATGGCATCAGCTGCGGAGCCCAGCGCAAGCTGCGAGCCGCCATTGAAGCCGAACCAGCCCAGCCACAGGATGAACACACCCAGCGTCGCCAGCGGCATCGACGAACCCGGCATCGGATTGACCTTGCCGTCAGCCGTGTACTTGCCCTTGCGCGCACCGATGATCAGCGCACCCATCAGGGCGGCCCAGCCACCGGTCGAATGCACCAGCGTGGAACCGGCGAAATCGGAGAAGCCATACTGGGCGTCCAGCCAGCCCGCGCCCCACTCCCAGGAACCCTGGATCGGGTAGATGACGGCAGTCAGGACAGCGACGAAGATCAGGAACGGCCAGAGCTTCACACGCTCCGCCACCGTACCGGAAACGATCGACGCGGCAGTCGCGACGAACACCATCTGGAAGAACCAGTCGGACGACGCGGAATAGCCACCACTGAAGTCAGCGGCCTCGGCCAGTGCGGCACTGTCATCGGCGGACCAGAACAGCGAGAAGCTGCCGATGTAGCCACCTTCGTCGATGCCGTACATCAGGTCATAGCCGATCAGCCAGAACATCAGGCCGGCAATGGAGTAGAGCGCGATGTTCTTAACGCAGATGGTGGCGACGTTCTTGGAACGCACCATGCCGCTTTCCAGCATCGCGAAGCCCGCCGCCATGAACATGACGAGGAAGCCGCAGATCAGGAACGACAATGTATTGAAGACAAACGCCGACTCGCTGCTTACCTCAGCGAGGGCGGGCGAAGCCAGCAGGCCAAGCGGCAGTGCCGCTCCTAGTCCGGCCAGCAGGGCTCGTTTTCCGGAATTCATGTGTGTGGTTCCCTCTTGCTCAAAGCGCATCCGCATCGGTTTCACCCGTGCGGATCCGCATTGCGTTCGCGACATCAATGACGAAGATCTTGCCGTCGCCGATCTGGCCGGTACCTGCGGCCTGCCTGATCGCCTCGACGGCGCGCTCGGCCATGTCGGAATTGATGACTACTTCGATCTTCACCTTCGGCAGGAAACTCACGGCGTATTCCGCGCCGCGATAGATTTCCGTATGCCCCTTCTGACGACCGTACCCCTTGACCTCAGTCGCGGTGAGCCCGTCGATACCGAGCGACGTCAATGCCTCCCGGACCTCGTCGAGCTTGAATGGCTTGATGACAGCCATGACGAGTTTCATGCGCCAACCTCTTCTGGACAGTTACCGGATGCCAACGGGCACCCCTCAATGCCCATGGTTTCAAGCCCTGTGCCGGAATCGGGATGGTTCAGGAAATCATTGATTTTCAGTATGTTAATGAGTTCGAACGACGGGATCGCTCAATTGTCAGGCAGAATTTTGCACAAAAATCAGGCATACAAAAACAAGAGTTGGAAATATGCCTGTTTTTTGACCAAATGAAAGTCTACTGCAGAGAGACCTTCGCCAACTGCCGGTCCGCGCAGTCCCGATCAGCCCGGGAAACCACACCCGAGACCTCGATTGCCTCCACGGCATCGCCTGCCCCGACCATCGCCAGGGCGACACATTGACCGCGCCGGAACTGCAGCAGGCTGCCTTGCCCTTCACTCAGTTCCAGGTCCGGCTGCCCCAGCCATGCCACCAGATCCCTGCGGCTCGCGCCAATGAAGGCCGTGGCCTGAAGCTGCGGCGCGGTGGCGACTGCGGACCGACGGGCGTCGTTCAGGCTGCCCGAAGCACCGGAGATGGCCACCGGCGATTCCACCGATCTCGGAGCGTCTCCTGACAGCGTACCCATATCCGCACAGCCCGCGAGCAAACCTGCCGTCAGCGCAACAGCCAGAAACCTCAGCATGCGCAGGTCACCCCGTTGCCAGCCGGGACTGCACCAGCTGCGGTTCGATGGAGCGGATCTCGCCGTCCAGCCTGCCACCGGGTTCGATCTCGATTTCGGCATAGGAAATCTCGCCGCTGACACGCCCCCCGGCCCGGATATGCAGCCGCCCGCGCACCGTCAGCGCGCCCTCGAAGCGCCCGCTGATTTCCGCCGACTGAACTTCGGCACTGCCCTTCAGTATGCCGCTCTGCGACACCTCGAAGGCCTTGCAATCCGTCAGCGCCGCCTCGGCGAAGCCATGGATGAGGACATGTTCACAATTGCCGATCTCGCCCTTCATGCGAATCTCGCGACCGACGACAAGTTTCTTGGCTTCGGCATTCACGTCTTCACGCTCCTGACTCACGGCTGTGAACGAACTCGGAGCGGGCCTGGCACTGACCGCACGATGGTCGGCACGAAATCCGCCGCGGTCGTCCTCGCGCCTTGGCAGTCCGCCTTCGGCCTTTTCCCCACCGGATTCCACCGGTCTCTCATTGCGGTTCCTGAACACGGTATTCCCTGTCCTTCAGTCACCACCTCAGGCAACAGGCCTGCTGTCCTGTGCAGTGACGATTCGCCCCCGACGCCCCAATTCCTTGTAAACATGCACCATCATCGCCGCAGCCGCCACAGGCACGAGCAGATTGAGCAGCGGAATTGTGAGCGCCAACGCAATCAGTGCCCCCGCGAGGAAGCATACCGCGCTGTTGCGGCGACGGGTCGTGAACACCGCGCCTTCGTCCAGATGCCGATAGCCAACCAGCTCGAAGTACTCCCGTCCCAGGAAGTACCCGTTCACCCCGTAATAGAGGACCAGGTTCAGCGGCGGCAGGAACAGGCCGACGAGATAGAGCGGCATCAGCAGGATGTTTATGAACACCACCAGCAGCGTGAACTGCAGTGTCCGCCGTATCGACGGCCAGAAGGCAGGCTCCTTCCCCGGCGCGTCCATCGGGTAGTGTCGCTTCTCCACAGCCAGTGCCGCCTCATCCAGAAATATCGAGGACAGGCGGGTGCGCGAGCTGGCCGATGAAATCATCAAGGCTCAGCGCCGCG
>CAXBNO010000029.1:0-12762 GCA_963976775.1 uncultured Kordiimonadales bacterium | reverse complement strand
GCGCGAACGGCGATCCTGCAGCGCCTGGATACGGGAGAGATCGACCTGGTTGTCGGCACCCATGCCCTGTTCCAGGACGCGATCCGGTTCCGGGACCTGGGTCTCGCGATCATCGACGAACAGCACCGCTTCGGCGTCCATCAGCGGATGCTGCTTTCCGCCAAGGCGCGCAAGACCAGTGATGTGCTGATCATGACCGCGACACCGATTCCCCGCACCCTGGCGATGACGGCATACGGTGACATGGATGTCTCCCGTCTGGACGAGCGCCCGCCGGGCCGCAAACCCGTCGATACGAGAGTTCTGCCCAAGGATCGCGCCGATGCGGTGGTGGCGCGTCTGCGCGGGCTGATGGGCCGGGGGGAGCGGGCCTACTGGATCTGTCCGCTGGTCGATGACGGGAGCGAGAGCGAGGCTGCGGCGGCAGAAGCCCGCTTCAGGGAACTGCAGCAACAGTTCGGGGACCGGGTCGGTCTGGTGCACGGTCGCCTGAAACCGGAGGAAAAGGACGCCGCACTGGTGGCTTTCGCCGAGGGGAGGACAAGCCTGCTTGTCGCGACAACGGTCGTCGAGGTCGGTGTGGACGTGCCGGAAGCGACGGTGATCGTGATCGAGGATGCGGAACGTTTCGGCCTGGCCCAGTTGCACCAGTTGCGCGGTCGGGTCGGACGTGGCGACAAGCCCGGACACTGCCTGCTGCTCTATCGCCCTCCGCTGGGTGAAACGGCAAGAAAGCGGCTCGAGGTTCTGCGTGGCACCGACGACGGATTCCTGATTGCCGAAGAGGATTTCCGTCTGCGAGGTGGTGGCGACCTGCTTGGCACGCGGCAGAGCGGGCTGCCACCAATGAAGCTGGCGCGGGTGGAGCGGGACCAGGATCTGCTGGCCGCCGCCCACGATGATGCTCGGCTGATCGTCAACAGGGATCCCGAGCTTCAGGGAAAGCGTGGTCCCGATCTGCGGACCTTGCTGTATCTGTTCGAACGCGATGCCGCGATCCGCTACCTGAAATCAGGCTGAGCGCCGCACATCCGGTTCCCCGTCGCCGGGCGTCGGGTCATTGGTCGGCAACGGTCGGGTCTTCAGGTCCGGCGGCACAACGACGCCGACGGAAACCACGTACTTCATTGCCTGCTCCACCGTCATGTCCAGGATGCGCACATCCTCCCGCGGGATGAACAGGATGAACCCGGATGAGGGGTTCGGCGTGGTGGGGACATAGACGCTGACCAGATCCATCTCCGCCCGGCGCACCACCTCACCCCTGGTATCGCCCGCCACGAAGCCGATGGTGTAGAGACCGCGACGCGGATATTCAACAAGTGCCGCATACTGGAAGGCCTTGCTGGAGTCGGTCAGTACCGTCTCGAAGAGCTGCTTCAGGACATTGTAGATGCCGCGCACGATCGGCATCCTGTCCACCAACCGCTCACCGAATTTCACGATCGAGCGGCCAAGCAGGTTGGCCGTCAGGAATCCGATGAGGGTGAGGCCAACCAGCGCGACAATGAGCCCGAGGCCGGGAATGTCGAACGGCAGGTCGAAGGGCAGCTTGAGCCGTTCCGCTATGTGCGGCGGCAGATCCGGCACCAAAGGCAGGAACTGCTCATCGAACCACTCAATGATCGACCACGTGACGTAGATCGTGATCGAGATCGGGGCGGCGACAATCACACCAGTGAAAAAATATGTGCGCATCCGCGACATGAACGGCGAACGGACGGATTTCGGGGTCGGGTTCATCGGGCACTGTACTCCATGTCCCTGACATAGCATGCTGGCAGTGGTGTTCCGATATTAAAGAATGTCGCTGCGCCGGACGAATTCAAGGGAATGCTGCAATGCGAACTCGCATTGCGACATGTGTTTCGTGTCACTTGCAGGGGCGAAACACCAATGCGTGAACCGCAGGCTGGCCCGCTGCCATTGGCGAATGGTGCCGAACAGTCGTATCCTGAACCGGCCCGGCAAGACCCTTCGTTCCACTTACGGGAGCCCACCTGCCATGCTTGTCCTGCCAGAACGCAAACGCGCCGGAACGGTCGGTCGCGCCGCCTTCGGCGGTATCGCCACTGCAAACCCGCCCTATGTCCTGAAGCAATCCGAGGTCGCGCGCCGCGCTGGCGAGCTCTTCGGCGGCAATCTGCCGGTCTTTGAAAGGCTGAAGCCTGTATACGAGAATGCGGAGATCGAGACGCGCTATTCCAGCGTACCCATCGAGTGGTATCAGGAAGTCCACGGTTTCGGTTCCCGCAATCGCCAGTACATCGAGACTTCCGTTGACCTGCTTGCAGATGTGGCGGTGCGAGCGGTGGATCAGGCTGGTCTGGGACTGGACGAGATCGACGGGATCATCACCGTCTCCACTTCCGGCATCGCGACGCCGAGCCTGGATGCGCTGGTGATGGAGCGCCTGAAGCTGCGCCGTGATCTGGAGCGCCTGCCGATCTTCGGGCTTGGCTGCGCCGGCGGTGTGGTCGGACTGGCCCGTGCGGCGCAGATGGCGCGCAGCCGTCCGGGTGCCAACTACCTCTATCTCGTCGTGGAGCTCTGCGGCCTGACCTTCCGCAGTCGCGACTTCTCGAAGAGCAACGTGGTCGCGACTGCGCTGTTCGGCGACGGTGCCGCAGGCGCGGTCGTCGGCTCCGACATCGACGGTGCCGAGATCCTGGCCAGTCAGGAGCACACCTGGGAGGATTCTCTCGACATCATGGGCTGGGATGTCACCGACGACGGCCTGTCGGTCATCTTCTCGCGGGACATCCCGACCCATGTGCGCAGCAAGATGAACGAGGCATTGCAGGGATTCCTGGAGCGCGAGTCGCTTGCCCTGACCGATATCGACCACTTCCTGTGCCATCCGGGCGGCGCCAAGGTGCTGGATGCGCTGGAGGATATCTTCGGCCTGACTGCCGGGGGGCTGAAGCACTCCCGCGAGACCCTGCGCAACTTCGGCAACATGTCTGCTGCAACGGTCATGTTCGTCATTGCGGCGGCTCAGCGCGACAGGCTGAAGGGACGTGCCCTGCTCTCCACGCTCGGCCCGGGGTTCACCGCAGGCTTCATGACCGTCGATCTCTGATGAACCTGTTTCATCTGGTCCTTGCCTTCCTGGTGGTGCAGCGGCTGGCCGAACTTGTGCTGGCGAGGCGCAACACGGCCCGCCTGCTGGCGGCTGGTGCGCAAGAGCATGGCAGCGGCCACTATCCGCTGTTCGTTGTCCTGCATGGCGGGTGGCTGGTGGCGCTGGCCGTGTTCACGCCCGCCGACGCAACGATCAGCGCGCCGTTGTTCATCGCGTTCGTGGCATTGCAACTCGGTCGTGTCTGGGTCATTGCCAGCCTGGGCCGCTACTGGACGACACGGATCATCACGGTTCCTGACGCACCACTGGTGAAACGCGGGCCATTCCGGTTCGTCCGGCATCCCAACTACATGGTGGTGATCGGAGAGATCGCGGTCGTTCCGCTGATGATCGGTCTCTGGGAAGTCGCTGTCGTCTTCAGTATCCTGAACCTGGCATTGCTTGCCTGGCGCATCCGTGCGGAAGAAGAAGCACTGTCTGCACGGCGTTCTGGCTAAGACGAAACGCATCGTGTTAAATTTATGTTCATGAACAAACGTTCAGATGCGGAAGTTTGCAGCCGAAACGTTTGACTGGGTGAAGGACGCACGAGCGATGCCGCCGCGTCAGGGATCATGAATTCTGGTAAACCTCCGCGTCGGCCTGAGGGCAACGGCCAGCATGCGTTCACGCCGGAGCGCCGTCTTGCCGACTTCCTCGAGATCGCCAACGACTGGTTCTGGGAAACCGATGCGACCCACCGTTTCATCTTTCTGTCCGACCGTTTGGAGCAACTGACCGGGATCGAGAGCGCCCTGTTCCTTGGCAACACGCGGGCTGAGATGGCCAGCAATCCCGATGCCCCTGAATTCCGCGCTCACATTGCCGACCTGGAGGCGCACCGGCCTTTTCAGGACTACGTCTACGGCGGCGACACCCCCCGCGGCTTTCGCTGGTTCCAGATCAGTGGTCGGCCCGTGTTCGGGGACAACGGCACCTTTCTGGGATATCGCGGTACTGGCAGAGACATTACCCAGAGCGTTGTCGATCGCGGGCGCGTGCGCGAAGCCGAAGGTCGTCTGGAAGCCGCGCTTGAATCCATCAGTGAAGGTTTCGTCCTCTACGACAGCGACGACCGCATTCGCCTCTACAACAAGGTGTTTCAGCAAGCCTTTGACCCGAATCAGGAAAAGCTGCGGACAGGCGTTTCCTTCGAGGACTGGATTGGCTGGCTTGTCGCGAGCGACAGGATCGATACGGTCGCATCCGGCGTCACCTACAATATGGAGGAGCGCCACAAGGGGCACCGCACGGGCCATTACGAAGGCGAAGTGGCATTCAGGGATGGACGCTGGTACCGGATTTCCGAGAACGAGATCAGCGGCGCGGGCATTGTGGGAGTCTATACCGACATCACCGCACGCAAGCATCGCGAACTCGAGCGGCAACGTCAGGCCAAGTTGCTCGCCTCCGTCTTCGAGAAGCTGCACATCGGTGTCTGTGTTGGCGACGCTGACTTCGTCATCACGAACGTCAACCAGCGCTTTGTCGAGTTGATGGGCCTGCCGGCCGACTTCTTCGCGGTTCGCCGGACCGTCGCCGACATGCTCGATTACTATCGTGCCGACCAGGCCTATGGTCCGGGGATCCCGGAAATGGAGCGCCGCTATCAGATGTCGCGAAACGGCATCGCGTTCCGCTACCAGCGCAGCCGACCCGACGGGATTCATCTGGAGATCAACAGCGATCCCCTGCCCGACGGCGGCCTGCTGTTCTCGGTTATCGACATGACCCCCTGGCAGCAGATGAACGAGACACTGCGGGAGCGGGAAGAACGGTATCGCCACCTTGTCGAACGCAGCCCCGACGCGATTCTGGTGCATCACAGAGGACAGATCCGCTACGCCAACGCCTCAGCGGTCAGCATGTTTCGCGCCCGCAACCGGGAACACCTGCAGTTGCGGAAGGTCAGTGAGATGGTTGCGCCACGCGACCTTGTGAAACTGAAGGAACGATCACGTCAGATGCTCAGCGAAGGGGTTGGCTCCGCGCGCGGCGGAATGATCCTCAAATGTCGCCGACTTGACGGGCAATGGTTCGAGATCGAGATCGAGAGCTCGATTGTCCCGTTCGAAGGTCGGCCCATGGCGCAGGTGGTGATCCGTGACGTGACCGAACGGCGCCGGGCGGAACGGGCCCTGCACATGGCCAAGGAACAGGCGGAGATGGCCAACCGGGCGAAGTCGGAGTTTCTGGCCAACATGAGCCATGAACTGCGTACCCCGTTGAACGCCATCATCGGATTCTCGGAAATCATGCGTGACGAGATGTATGGCACCATCGAGAACCGGCAGTACGTCGAGTACATCGGCGATATCCACCACAGCGGCACGCACCTGCTTTCCGTCATCAATGACATCCTGGACCTGTCAAAGGCGGAATCGGGGCACCTGGAACTGCGCGAGCAGGAAGTCGACCTGCCGCTTCTGCTCGATTCGGCATTGCGAATCGCGCGCACCCGCGACGGCACCGATGGCCTGACGATCATCAATCGGGCCACGGAGCACGATGTGCCCGAGGTCATGGCCGACAGTCGCCTGATCAAGCAGATCTTCATCAACCTTCTGTCCAATGCCATCAAGTTCACCCAGCCTGGGGGGCAGATCACCATCGACATCCAGCTTGTTCCCGATGGTCTGGAACTCACGGTCGCCGACACCGGCATCGGTGTCGCCAGCGATCAGCAGGAACGGGTTTTCGAGCCATTCGTCCAGGGTGAGACCGGGCTATCGCGCAGGTTCGAGGGAACCGGTCTCGGCCTGTCGCTATCGCGCTCACTGGCCCAGTTGCACGGTGGCACGTTGCGTCTGGAGAGTGTGCCGGGCGTCGGGACGAACGCGGTTCTCTGGTTGCCGGAGGCGCGCGTATGCAATCTCTGATTGCCCGAAACGAAAGCTGAAATGCACACTTGGCTATTTGGAATACCCACTGGTATAGTCCGGTACCAAGAATAAGAAGAAGCCATTTACACGGGGAGGCCTTGAGTGGCGATGCCAGCAGCATCGGCAGCCGGGGAGGTGACGCTCAGCGTCAACGGCGTGTCGAAATACTTTGGTGGTGTGCGGGCGGTGGACAATGTCTCCGTCGACATACCCAAGGGCAGTATATTCTCGATCATCGGACCTAACGGTGCGGGGAAGACGTCGCTGGTCAACATGATCAGTGGTTTCTACACCCCGGATTCAGGCTCGGTTGTCTTCAACGGAGAAGACATCACCGGTCTGCGGCCGAATGAACGGGCACAGCGCGGAATCGCGCGGACGTTCCAGAACATCGCGCTGTTCGCGGGCATGAACGTGCTCGAGAACCTGATGCTGGGCCGTCACATCCACATGAACTCCAACCTGCTGAAGGCGTGCCTCTATTGGGGCCCGAACCAGCGCGAGGAGGTTCGTCATCGCGCCCGCTGCGAGGAGATCATCGATTTCCTCAAGCTGAATGACCTGCGCAAGCAGTCCACGGGCGCACTGGCCTACGGATTCCAGAAGCGGGTCGAACTCGGACGGGCGCTGGCGCTGGAGCCGACCCTGTTGCTGCTCGACGAGCCGATGGCCGGCATGAACTCCGAGGAGAAGGAGGACATGGCGCGCTACGTCCTTGATGTGAATGAGGAACTGGGCACCACCATCATCCTGATCGAGCATGACATGGGGGTCGTGATGGACATCTCGACCCATATCGCCGTTCTCGACCAGGGCACCAAGATCTCGGAGGGCACACCGGCGCAGGTTCAGGCCGACCCCGCCGTGATCCAGGCCTATCTCGGCACATCAAACTGAAGGGGGGACTTGGAATGGCCAATGCAGATACCCTCGGCGCGCTGTTGCTGGAGAATGAGCGCACACGTCCGACCAAGCCCGCGATCCGCGAGAAGGACCTTGGCATCTGGCGGACCTACAGCTGGGCCGAATACACACAGAACGTCCGCGATTTCGCCATGGGACTGGCGAAGCGCGGCTTTGGTGCCGGTGACAAGCTCTGCGTTGCGGGCAACAACCGGCCCCGCCTGTACTGGGCGGAAATGGCGGCAATCAGTCTTGGCGGCACGGCGGTTCCGGTCTACCAGGACGCCATCGCCACCGAACTGCAGTTTGTGCTCAACAATGCCGAAGTGAAGGTGATCGTCGCTGAGGATCAGGAGCAGGTGGACAAGATGCTGTCGCTGCGCGATGGCCTCGTCGGGCTGGAACTCCTCGTTTATGACGATCCGCGCGGCATGTCGGAGCTTGAAGACGACCCTGGTGTCATGAGTTTCGAGGCCCTGCAGGCTGAAGGCGTCGAGTACGGACGCCAGAATCCTTCGGCCTTCAGCGATGCCGTGGCTGCGGTGAAGCCCACGGACATTGCCTTCATGGTCTACACGTCAGGTACGACGGGCAATCCCAAGGGCGTCATGCTCTCGCACGCCAACATGGTGGAAACCGCCCGGATCTTTCTTGCCAACGAGGAAGTGCGGGAGAGCGACGACCTGTTCTCCTACCTGCCGCTGGCCTGGGTCGGTGAGGCCATGTACAGCACGACAGTCAGCCTGATATCAGGCTGTTCCTGCAACTGCCCGGAGAGCCCGGAGGCATTCCGGCGTGACGGACGCGAGCTCGGTGCAACCGGGTTCGTCGCCGCCCCCCGCAGCCTCGAAATGGTCCTGTCCGAGATTCAGGTGAAGGCCAATGACGCATCGGGCCTGAAGCGCTGGGTCTTCAACACCTTCCGCGATGTCGCCGTGGATATCGAGAACCGGAAGGCGGAAGGCCAGTCCATTTCCCTGGGCATGAAGCTGAAGCGCGCGTTGGGCGAAATCCTTGTCTACGGGCCGATCCGCGATCAGTACGCCTTCCGCCGCGCCCGCTGGGTCTATGTCGGTGGTGCCCCGCTGGGACCGGACACGTTCCGGTTCTTCCGGGCCATGGGCATCAATCTGAAGCAGGTCTACGGCTCGACGGAGGTCTCCGGGCTGGTGACACTGCAGAGTGACGAACTGGCGTCGCCCGATCACGTGGGCAAGCCATGCGACGGCGTCAACGTGAAGATCGCGGAGAATGGCGAGGTCCTGATCAAGAGTGCCGGCGTCTTCCAAGGCTACTACAAGAACGAGGATGCCAGCCGGGAAGCCATAACGGAAGACGGCTGGTTCCGCACCGGCGATGCCGGAATCCTGGAGAGCACGGGCGAATTGACGATCATCGACCGCGCCAAGGATGTCGGAAAGCTGGTCGACGGCTCCCCGTTTGCGCCGCAGTTCGTCGAGAACAAGCTCAAGTTCAGCCCCTACATCTCCGAAGCCGTCTCGTTCGGTCACGAGAAACCGTACGTCTGCGCCATGATCGCCATCGACATGAACACGGTGGGGAACTGGGCGGAGAAGCTGGGTCTGGCCTACACCAACTACATGGACCTGACGCACAAGCAGGAGGTCCGCGACCTGATCGGCGAAGAGATCAAGCGTATCAATCCGTCGCTTCCTGAAGTGAGCAGAATCAAGCGCTTCCTGCTGCTTGCCAAGGATCTGGATGCAGACGATGCGGAAGTGACACGCACCCGCAAGCTGCGTCGCAGTTTCATTGCCGAGAAGTACGCTCCGGTCATCGACGCCTTCTACAACGGGGGCACCGAGGTCGAACTGGCCACGGAAGTAACGTTCGAGGACGGGCGCAAGTCGATGCTCGACACACGCCTGACCATTCTGGAAGCGGCCTGAGGGGGAATTCGAGATGGATATGTTCGCCGTCTGGTACTTCGTGGAAACAACAATCAACGGGGCCCTGATCGGGCTCATGTACGCCCTGATCGCGCTTGGTTTCGTGCTGATCTACAAGTCGACCGACGCCATCAACTTCGCCCAGGGCCAGTTCGTCATGATCTCCGGTGTCATGGTCGCGGCACTCTCCGCTGATTATGGCGTCCCCATCGTCCTGGGTGCAATCATCGCCCTTGTCTTCATGATCCTGTTCAACGTGATGCTGGAGCGGATCGTGCTGCGCCCGATGATCGGGCGGCCTGTGGTCGCGATCATCATGGCGACCATCGGTCTCGCGGCATTTCTGGAGGGGCTGTTCCCGATGATCTTCGGTGCCACGACACGGGCACTTGATCTCGGCATTCCCAATGATCCGATCATCATCGGCCAGATCTACCTGACACCGATCAACGTGGTCGGCGGTGCCGTGGCACTGACCTTCTTCGGGGCGTTCTCGATCTTCTTCATGAAGTCACGCAAGGGCGTTGCGCTGCGTGCGGTGGCCGACAACCATCAGGTCTCCATGGCCATGGGCATTAATGTCGAGCGCTACTTCGTTCTGGCCTGGTCCATGGCCGGCGTCGTTGCCGTGCTCGGCGGTCTGCTCTGGGGCAGTGCCATCGGCGTCGACAACACACTGGCCGTGGTTGGCCTGAAGGTGTTCCCGGTGGTGATCCTCGGCGGCCTCGAGAGTATCGTCGGTGCCATCGTCGGCGGCATCATCGTCGGCGTGATCGAAGCCTGGGGCGGCAGCTATATCGACCCGGCAATGACCCAGCCCTGGTTCCGCGAATTCTTCCCCTTCGAGGGTGGCGGTACCAAGGACTTCCTTCCCTATCTGCTGATGATCGTGGTGCTGTTCTTCAAGCCCTACGGCCTCTTCGGCAAAGTCCAAATCGAAAGGGTCTGAGGCCGTGTTTCATCGTGAAAGTGGATACTACAAGACCAGCTATGCCAGCGACTCGGCCCTCTACCCGCTGCCGATCGCCCGCTTTGCCGTTGCCGGTTTCGCCATTCTGTTCTTCGTCGTGGCACCCCTGCTCGTCAGCAGCTACTACCTGTCGATCCTGAACCTGGTCGGGATCGCGATCGTCGGTGCCGTCGGCCTGAACATCCTGCTCGGCCTCACCGGGCAGATTTCGATCGGTCACGCCGCGTTCATGTCGGTCGGTGCCTATACGGCGGCAAACCTGGCGACACGCCTGGACCTGCCGTTCTGGATCACACTGCCGGCCGGCGGTCTGATGGCGGCGTCGATCGGCATCATCGTCGGCTTCCCGTCTGTCCGCATCAAGGGGCTGTACCTCGCCATCTCCACGCTGGCAGCGCAGTTCATCATTGACTGGATCATCGTTCATACCCCGGCCATCTCGGGCGGGTTCCAGGCCTCGATCCAGGTGCCGCGCCCCACTCTGTTCGGCGCCGAGCTGGACACGCAGCGTGAGCTCTACATGTTCATCCTGGTGGTGGTGGTGATCGCGATCGTTGTCGCCCTGAACATCGCCCGCAGCCGGATCGGCAGGGCCTTCATCGCCATCCGGGACCAGGATATCGCGGCGGAGATTCTCGGGATCGACGTGCGTCGCTACAAGCTGATGGCATTCGCCATCTCGTCGTTCTATGCCGGTGTCGCCGGGGTGCTCTACACCTACTACTCGGGGGTCGCGAACAACGAGTTCTTCCCCCTCGTGGTTTCGATCGACTATCTGGCAATGGTCATCATCGGTGGCATGGGATCGGTGCTCGGCGCCATCTTCGGGGCCACTTTCGTGACCCTGCTTCCGATCGCCATCGATCTGGTCATGACCTCCGTTGGTCCTTACCTGATCGGGGACTCAGGTGCCCTTTCGGGCATCAAGTCCCACATGCGGCTGGTCGTGTTCGGCGGACTGATCATGTTCTTCCTGGTTGTTGAACCGGAGGGCCTGAATCGGCTGTGGCTGAACATCAGGAGTTATTTCCGTGTCTGGCCGTTTTCGTACTAGACTGTCGCCGAGCCCCTGCAAGAACGACGGGGCATGACCCTAAGGGAGGAACCAAGAATGAAACGCATACTGGCATCCATAGCCGTGGCAGGTGGTCTCGCCGCCATGACCACGGCCCACGCCGGGGAGATCGTCATCGGACAGATGACCGACCGCACCGGCCCCATAGCCAATGTGGGCAACCCCCTCGGTGACGGTGCGCAGGATTACATCGACCTGATCAATTCCCAGGGTGGAATCAACGGTCACACGATCCGCCTGATCGAAGTCGACAATCAGTACAAGGTGCCGCCGTCGGTTGAGGGCTATCAGCGCTTCAAGTCGGAAGGCGCTGTTCTGGTCGGCCTTTTCGGCACACCGGTCACACAGGCACTGACTGCCGACCTGGCCAAGGACAAGATCCCGGGGACGACTCCCGGCTTCGGTACCGCTCTGGCGGCTGACGGCGAGGCATTCCCCTATCTGTTCCCGGCAGCAGCCAGTTACTGGTCGCAGGCAGGTGCCGCGGTGGAATATGCCAAGCAGCAGATGGGTGGCCTGAAGGGCAAGAAGATCGCCTACCTGTTCTACGACAACCCCGCAGGACGTGAAGGCCTGCCGGTGCTGCGCAAGCTGTCCGAACTGGAAGGCTACACCCTGAACGAATTCCCGGTTCCCCCACCGGGTATCGAGATGGACAACCAGGCCCGTGACATCGCCCGCCGTTTCCGGGCGGACTTCGTCATCAGCCATCTGTTCGGTCGCGCACCTTCCGTGTCGATCAATGCGCTGAAGCGTGCCGGTTTCCCGCTCGAGAAGGTCGTGTCCTTCGTCTGGGGCGGCTCTGAAGCTGACGTTGCCGCAGCAGGCGGTTTCGAGGCTGCCGAGGGCTATGCCGGCATCCAGTTTGCCGGTGTCGGTGACGACTTCCAGGTCCGCCGCGACATCAAGGCGATGCTCAAAGCCCAGGGCAAGGAAGTGCGGGAGAGCATGGCTTCCACCGTGTTCTACAATCGTGGCCTGCTGATCAGCGCCCTGCATGTCGAGGCACTGCGTCATGCCGTTGCGGCAAATGGCGGCAAGGCCGACGTGTCCGGTACGCAGGTCCGTGACGGCTTCCACGCCATCAAGGACTTCTCGCTGGGTGGTCTGCTTCCGCCGCTGAACCTGGGTGGTGGTGACCATGAAGGTGGCGGCTGGGTCCGCATCTTCAGGGTGACGAAGACCGGTTTCGAGCCTGCTACCGAATGGTTCAAGGGCTATCGGGATGTCGTCTTGAATCTCATCAAGGAAGAATCGGCCAAGATGAAGAACTGATCCTGGCCTGATCTATTGCCGGGCTGTCCTTGCGGCAGCCCGGCGCTTGATACCTTTTCCGAAGGGGCGAAAATGCTCGCGATCAATAATATTGAAGTGATCTACAACAACGTCGTTCTGGTGCTGAAGGGCATCTCGATAGACGTCAAGCCGCAGTCGATCACCACCATTCTCGGCGCCAACGGTGCAGGCAAGACCACGACACTGAAGTCGATCTCGGGCCTGCTGAAACCGGAACGCGGCCAGGTCACGCGAGGTTCCATCGAGTTCGACGGCGAACGCATCGACAAGCTCCCCCCGCACGAGACCGTCAAGAAGGGCGTTGTCCAGGTCTTCGAGGGTCGCCGTGTCTTCACCCATCTAAGCATCGAGGACAATCTTCTCGCCGGGGCGCATATCGTCTCCGACATGAAGACCGTCCGCGACAAGATCGATCAGGTCTACACCTTCTTCCCGCGACTGAAGGAGCGCCGCACCGGACAGGCGGGGTACCTTTCAGGTGGCGAGCAGCAGATGCTGGCCATCGGACGCGCGCTGATGTCCAACCCCAAGATGATCATGCTCGACGAGCCATCACTGGGTCTGGCGCCGATGATCATCGAGGAGATCTTCGGCATCATCCA
>CAXBNO010000028.1:0-12963 GCA_963976775.1 uncultured Kordiimonadales bacterium | reverse complement strand
CGCCATGCCGGTCCAGATGGTCCGGGGTGATGTTCAGCAGGATTCCGACCTCGGGCCGGATCGAAGGTGTCAGGTCGATCTGATAGGAAGACAGTTCCAGCACGTGCACCCTGTCAGGCGCACCCGGCTGCAGTTCCAGCACGGGCAGGCCGATGTTGCCCGCGACCACCGCGTCGATGCCGGCAGACTGCAGCACATGCCCGATCATTGCGGTGGTGGTCGACTTGCCGTTGGTCCCGGTGACGGCAACGATCCGCGCGCCCGGCACCTGCCGCACGAACAGCTCGATATCGCCGATGACTTCCACCCCGGCGTCCTTCGCAGCGACGACCGCCGGATGCGGTTCCGGATGGGTCAGCGGGATGCCTGGCGCCAGCACCAGCATGTCGACCGTCGACCAGTCGGCGGTGTCCGGTGCGGTCATCTCTGCACCGGTAACCCGCGCGCGCGCATCCGCATTGTCGTCCCAGGCCATGACACGGGCACCACCGGCCAGCGCCGCAGCCACCGTGGACCGTCCGCTGCGGGCGAGCCCCAGCACGAACAGGGTCTTGTCCTTGCAAATGGTGAGCGGGATCATCGGCCTACCTCAGCTTCAGCGTGGCGAGGCCGACCAGCGCCAGAATGAAGGCGATGATCCAGAACCGGATGACGATGGTGGGCTCCTGCCAGCCCTTCTGCTCGAAATGGTGATGCAGCGGGGCCATGCGGAACACCCGCTTGCCCGTTGTCTTGTAGCTGGCGACCTGCACGATCACCGAAACCGCCTCCAGCACGAACAGGCCGCCGACGATGGCCAGCACCAGTTCATGCTTCACGACCACGGCGATGGAGCCGAGCGCGCCACCCAGTGCCAGCGAACCGGTATCGCCCATGAACACCATGGCAGGCGGGGCGTTGAACCACAGGAACCCGAGCGCGGCACCGACCAGCGCGCCGCAGAGTACGGCGAGTTCACCGGCACCGGCGATGTACTGGATCTGCAGGTAGCCCGCGAAGATCGAATTGCCGGTGACATAGGTGATCAGCGCAAAGGTTCCGGCAGCGATCATGACCGGCACGATGGCCAGGCCGTCCAGGCCGTCTGTCAGGTTGACGGCGTTCGATGACCCCACGATCACGAACATGGCGAAGGGCACGAAGAACCAGCCCAGATCCAGCAGCACATCCTTCAGGAACGGCAGTGCCAGCCGGTTCTCCAGCCCTTCCGGAGAGATCGCGCCGAGCCAGAGCACGGCGACGAGGCAGATCGCGAATTCCACCGCCAGCTTGGTCTTGCCACGCAGGCCCCGGCTGGAAGCGCCGGTGACCTTGGCGAAATCATCCATGAAGCCGATGGCGCCGAAACTGAGGGTCACGAACATGACGATCCACACATACCCGTTCGTCAGGTCAGCCCAGAGCAGGGTCGCGACGGTCACTGCCAGCAGGATCAGGAACCCGCCCATGGTCGGCGTGCCCTGCTTCGTGATCAGGTGGCTGGCCGGTCCGTCGTCGCGGATCGGCTGATTGTAGCGCGGACGGGACTTCAGCCAGGCGATGAAGCGCGGTCCGACGATGAAACTTACCAGCAGCGCGGTGATCACCGCCCCGCCGGTCCTGAAGGTCAGGTAGCGGAACAGGTTGAAGACCTGGAAATCATCAGCCAGCGGGAAAAGCAGATTGTAGAGCATGTGCCGCGCCTCCCCTTCAGCCGCAGGCCGCGCGCGGAAGTTCCGCAGCGGCCTCCAGGTTCTTCAGGGCGGAAACGACGGGTGCCATGCGGCTGCCGAGCGATCCCTTCACCAGCACGACATCGCCGGCGTGAACCTGGGCAAGTGCCGGGTCGATCAGTTCGGCGGAGGTCGCGGCATGCAGCACGATGTCGATCCGGCCGGTCAGGGCATCAGCCAGTGCACTCATGTCCGTCCCGCAGAGCAGGGCGACGTCGATATCCGCAGCCAGAACCTCTGCTGACAGTTCACGATGCAGCGTCGCGGAGGTTGCGCCGAGTTCCAGCATGTCACCAAGAATGGCAATGCGCCGCCCACCAGCACCCGGTTCGGTCGTACCCAGCACACCAAGCGCGGCACGCACGCTTGCCGGGTTGGCGTTGTAGCTGTCGTCGATCAGCCTGAAGCTGCCGCCGTCGTGCAGGGCAACCGTCTGCTGTGCGCCACGACCGGCCACGGCCTCCAGGGTTCGCAGGGCCGGTGCAGCCAGGCCGATGTTGCCGCCCGCCTGATCGATTGCCGCCAGCACGGCCAGGGCATTGTTCACCCAGTGCTGACCGGGAATGCCGATGCAGAGCGCCGCCTCATGTCCGTTCAGCCGCGCCTCGACGCAGGAAGCTTCCGGCTTCAGGGAAACGCGGACAGCCCGATACTCTGCCGTCTCTGCCAGGCCGAAGTTCACGATCCGGGTGACCCCCAACCGCCGTGCAGCGGCAACCAGTTGCGCGTGGCAGGCATTATCGGCAGGCAGCACGGCAACGCCGGTATCCGTCAGCCCCTCGAAGATCTCCGCCTTGGCGTCCGCGATCTCGCTGATGGAACCGAAAGCCGCGAGGTGTGCGGCCTCGACAGTGGTGATCAGCGCAACATCAGGGCGCACCATTGCGGTCAGCGCCCGGATCTCGCGCGGGTGATTCATGCCCATCTCCAGCACCGCGACTCCGGTCTCGCGCGGCATGCGGGCGAGTGTCAGCGGGACACCCCAGTGATTGTTGTAGCTCTTCTCCGACGCATGTACGGCAACCCCGGATGCGGTCAGGCAATGGGCCAGCGCCGCTTTCGTGCTGGTCTTGCCGCAGGAGCCGGTGACACCGATGACGCGGGCATCTGTCCGCGCGCGGGCCGCAGTTCCCAGCGCCTGCAGCCCCGACATGGTGTCAGCAACCAGCAGCAAGCGGGCCGGATCGACACCATCAGGCAGGACATGAACCATGGCCGCGACAGCACCTGCGTCCAGCGCGGCGGCGACATGGTCATGACCGTCGGCATTGGGTCCGGCAAGGGCGATGAACAGATCACCCCTTGCCACTGTCCGACTGTCGATCGAGACACCTGTTGCCGACCATGATCCGACGACCGTGCCGCCAGTGGCTTCTGCCGCCTCACGGGCTGTCCAGAGCAGGCTCATGTCAGAGCCTCCAGCGCGGCGCGGGTTGCGGTCATGTCATCGAAGGGAAGCACCCGGTCGCCGATCTTCTGCCCGGTCTCGTGCCCCTTGCCCGCGACCAGCAACACATCGCCATCCTGCATCAGGCTGACACCGTGACGGATCGCTGCCGCCCGGTCCCCGATCTCGATGCCCCCGGGACAGGCGGCCATGATGGCCTGACGAATGGCAGACGGGTCCTCGCTGCGGGGATTGTCATCGGTGACGATGGCGATGTCGGCCAGGGTCGCGGCGATCTCTCCCATCATCGGGCGCTTCTGCGTGTCCCGGTCCCCCCCGCAGCCGAACACCACGATCAGCCGACCGGGGGTCAACGGTCGCAGTGTGCGCAGCACGGCGGCAAGCGCGTCGGGCTTGTGCGCATAATCGACAAAAGCGGCGGCGCTGCCCTTCAACCCGGCCAGGTGCAGACGGCCGGGCGCCCCCTCAAGCTCGGGCAGCGCCGCCAGGCTCCCTCGGAACGCGGAGCCGAGGGAAACGGAAAGGGCGACAGCGGCAGTGGCATTCTCCGCCTGGAACGCCCCGATCAGGGGAAGCCGAACAGTCTGTGTCTCGCCCGCATGGCTGATCGTGACGGTCTGGCCATCAAGACGCGCATCGCTGATCGCGATGTGGAAGTCGGCCGTGCCGGTGCCATAGGTGACGACCCGCAGACCCGCGGCCCTTGCCGCCTCTGTCACATCAGCCGCCGCTGCGTCATCGGCATTGATGACCGCAGGCGCACCTGTCGGCAGCAGGTCACGGAACAGCCGCAGCTTCGCATTCAGATAGTCGGCACGGTCACGGTGATAGTCGAGATGGTCGTGACCCAGGTTGGTGAAGATCGCGCCCGACAGCTTCAGCCCGTCAAGGCGTCGCTGCACAAGACCGTGGCTGGAGGCTTCCAGCGCCAGATGGGTGACCCCACTGTCGGCCAGCGCCGCCACATCGCGATGCAGTGCCACGGGATCAGGTGTCGTCAGCGATCCCGCGGAAAGACCGTCGGGGCCCTGGATCCCCAGGGTGCCGAGGCTCGCCGCCCGCAGGTCCTGTGCAGCCCAGATCTGGCACAGGAACCAGACCACCGACGACTTGCCGCTGGTGCCGGTGACCGCCGCCACCGTCTCCGGCTGCGTGCCATAGAACCGGGCCGCCATCCGCGCCAGACAGCGCCGTGCGTCCTGCCCGACGATGACAGGAACACCCGCCGGCAGTGAACGCTCCGCCAGTACCGCGACAGCACCGCGTGCCACCGCCTCGGCCACGAAGCGGCTGCCATCCGTCTGCGTACCGCCAAGCGCCGCGAACAGGAAACCGGGCTTCACGTCCCGGCTGTCCGCCGTGATGCCGGTGATCTCCAGTGCGGCATCGCTGCCTGCCTTGCTGCCCACAAGTTCAGAGAGTCGCATCGCGCCCTCCCTTGGCCTTTTTCGCGAACGGGTCAGCGGACGGCGGCAGCGCCAGCGCACGCAGGATCTCCGGATCCAGCTCATCGACCGGGGCGACACCCAGCAGCGGCGCGACGCGCCTGATGATGCGTCCGACGGTGGGGGCCGCATTCCAGCCCGCCGTCATGTAGTTGGAGGTTTCCTTCGTCCCCTGCGGTTCGTCCAGCATGGCCAGCACGACGTAGCGCGGGGCATGCATCGGGAAGACCCCGACGAAGGAGGTGATCAGGCGCTTGCGCGCATATCCCTTCTCGATGGCCTTCTCGGCGGTGCCGGTCTTGCCACCGACGACATAGCCCTGCGCCGCCGCACTGCGCCCGGTTCCGTCCGCCACGACAAGGCGCAGCAGCTTGCGGATGCTGTCGGATGTCGTGCCGGAAATCACCCGGCGCTGGGTCGCGGGATTGTCCAAGGACCGCTTCAGCAAGGTCGGCTCGATCAGGTTCCCGCCGTTGACCATCGCCCCCATGGCGGTGGCGAGGTGCAGCGGCGATACCGACAGCCCATGCCCGAAGCCGATGGTCATGGTCTCCAGTTCACCCCAGCGATAGGGCAACTGCGGCGAGACCAGTTCGGGGATCTCGATCTCCAACCGCTCCAGCAGACCCAGCGACCCGAGAAACTTGCGCTGGCCGTCGGTGCCGACATCGACCGCCATCTTCGCGGCACCGATGTTGGAGGAGAATTTGAAGATCTCCGCCACCGTCATCTCGCGCTTCCTGGCGTGATGGTCGCGAATCCGGAAGCGGCCGAACCGGATCGGGTCCGTGGCATCATAGCTGTCACTCAGGCGCTTGCCTGCTTCCAGCGCCATGGCCGCCGTGAAGGTCTTGAACGTCGAGCCCATCTCGTAGCGGCCATAGGTGGCACGATTGAAGAACGCGTCCTCGCGCAGGGATTCCCGCAGGTTGGCATCGAAATCCGGCAGCGAAACCATCGAGAGGATCTCGCCATTGGTCACATCCATGACCAGCGCCGCGCCACCTATGGCGGAAAATGTCCTGACCGCCTGTGCCAGTTCGGCACGCACTGCGTGCTGCACACCCAGATGAATGGAGGTTTCGACCGGCGGGTTGGATGGATCCAGAAGCTGATCCTCGACACCACGCTCCAGCCCCGCGCGCCCCTGACGTTCGGAGTCCATGAAACCGACCACATGCGCGGTCAGCCGACCGTTGGGATAGCTGCGGGTGACCGTCGGCACCAGACTGATGGCGGGGTCGCCGACACGCATTACAGCCGCCACCTGATCCGGTGTCAGCCGCCAGCGCAGCCAGAGCGCGCCCTGAGTCTTTTCCAGCCGTTCCAGCACCCGCGCGGGCGTGGTGTCGCCCAGCGCCGCAGCCAGACGCCAGGCCAGCCGATCCGGCTTCCGCACCTTGCGGGTCTCGATGGACAGCGCATGCGTCGGCAGATCGACGGCGAGCAACTGGCCATCCCGGTCGGTGATCTCGGAACGGGTTCGCCATTTCGCGGGCAGTTCCGGTGCCACGGCAACCGTCGCCGCCTCCGCCGCCATGCCGGACCCCAGATCCGGCTTGGACAGATGGATCACGCGGGCGGAGAGAGCCGTGAAGCCGATCGCGAAGGCAATTCCCAGCATGGTCAGGCGTCGGCGCACACGGGTAATGTCGCTGCCGGGCAATTTACGCTGCAGGTCGCTCTGGGCCAGCTCGGTGCCGGGCGACCTGTCGAACAGGGTCCGGTTCATGGCCGCACCTTCCCGCTCGACGGATCAATGACGCCATTCGCAACCGTCAGACCGTTCATTTCGTCCATCAATGATTGCAGGTCCGCATCAGAGGCGATCATGCGTCCCACGTCGGGCGGGGCCAGCGGCAGATGCAGCGCTGCCAGCTCCTCCAGCCGCTCCGGCCGGGTCAGATAGCTCCACTCCACATCCAGCACATGGATGTCGCGGCGGGTCGCGCGCAGGGCCTCGTCCTCCGCGGCGTCATAGCGACGCTCGCTCTCGTAGACCGCACCGATGGCAAGTGCCGCGACGAACAGGGCAAGCATGAAGAACAGGCGGTTCATGCGGCCAGTTCCTCGAAACCTTCGGACGCGGGCCAGGCCGGGGCGTCCAGGCGCTCCGCCAGACGCAGGCGGGCAGACCGGGACCGGGGGTTCCCTGCGATCTCGGCCTCGTCCGCCTTCTCCGCGCCACGACTGACCAGCCTGAACGACGGCGCCGGGGCCTCCCCGATCACCGGACGATGCCGGGAAGCACCCGGCGCGTTGCCGGAACGGGGTGCCAGGAACCGCTTCACCATGCGGTCCTCGAGGCTGTGAAAGCTGACGACCGCCAGCCGTCCGCCAGGGCGCAGCAACTGCTCCGACGCGATCAGGCCACGGCGCAACTCGCCCAGTTCGTCGTTCACGACAATGCGGATCGCCTGAAACACGCGCGTGGCCGGATGAATCCGCCCCGGTTTCGTCGGCGCTGCCCGCGCAACGATGGCTGCGAGTTCAGCGGTGCTGCGGATCGGCCGGTCCACCCGGACCTTGTCGATGGCGCGGGCGATGGGGCGGGATTTCCGCTCCTCGCCAAAGCGATAGAAGATGTCGGCCAGACGCTCCACCGGCCAGTCGTTGACGATCTCCGCCGCTGTCAGCGGGCCATCACCCATGCGCATGTCCAGCGGGCCGTCATGCTGGAAGGAAAACCCGCGTTCCGCCTGGTCGAGCTGCGGGGAGGACACGCCGAGGTCCATGGCGATACCGTCCAGGCTTTCGATGCCGATGCCCGCCAGCAGCGCGGCCATGTCACCAAAGCAACCTTCAAGCACGGTCAACCGACCGGCAAACTGCTCCGCGTCCTGCTTCGCCGCCGCGATGGCGCGGGGGTCGCGGTCAATCGCGATCACCTGGCAATCGCAGGCATTCAGCCACTGACGGGTATACCCGCCCAGTCCATAGGTGCAGTCCAGGTAGCGCCGTCCGGCGGACAGGGCCAGCCCCCGCGCCACCGCCGTGCCCATGACCGGAACATGACCCTCGCGCGGCTCGCCAGGTGCGCGTTCCATCATGCGTCCTCGTCAGGCAGCGAGGTGACCTGTACCAGCGGCGCGCGACGCCGCGGGGCCAATGCACCGCGATGTTTCTCGCGGGAGCGGATGCGCGCGGCCTCCAGCACTTCCCTGGAGCGTTCCGGGCTGAGCAGATAGAAGCGGTCGGCGCGCCCCATGAAGACGACCTGGTCGGTGACGCCGATCGCCTCCTGCAACTCCGGCGAAAGCACGACACGACCATCCTTGTCGAACGACAAGGTATTGGCCCCGCCGAACAGGTAGGTGGCCAGATCCTCCACCTCCTCCGACTGCGGGTCCTTCTCCTCCAGCCGCTCGAAGATGCCTTCCAGCACCCGGCGCGGAAACGCCTCCATCACCCCATCCTTGTAGGACGGGATCACCATCATTTCGGAGTCACCCTGATCTTCCAGAAGCGCACGAAAGCGGGCCGGAATCGACACACGGCCCTTGCCGTCGATCCGGTGCGTGAAACTGCCGGAGAAGTAGTTCGCTCCCGGCACATTCGGCTCCACTTGTTCGTGTTTCGGCCCTATCGCCCTCCGCCCTGGATGCCGATGGGGTGCCGGTGGTTCGGCACACCGGTCTCATGGCACTTCATGGGATTACATGGGAATACGTGGTCTCTCATGGCAAGTCAATGGGTCAGAGATGGGTGAGGCTGTTCTCCTACGAAAAACCGGGCACAAATCTGTTAATGTGACCAATGACTTGTGTTAATACTTGCCTGACCCATGAATGAAACAGGAACATGGCTTTCACGCGGCAATCCGGGGGAGGAACAGCGGCATGACCGAGACGCGATATGCGATCTCAGCGTTCAACACGGCGTTCGAGAGCGAGAACCGCATCCATGACGACGGCGTGGCGCAGAAGTTCGGCTTCGAGGGCGGGCTGGTGCCCGGTGTCGATGACTACGCCTACATGACGCGCGCGGCGCTGATCCTGCTGGGCCCGGATTTCCTGGCGCGCGGCCACATGACCTGCCGTTTCGACAGGCCGGTCTATGACGGTGAAACGGTCGATGTCATAGGCGAGACCACGGTCGAGAATGGCGTCGATATCCGGATCGAGGCGCGCGGCGCGACCGCCGCGACCGGCACGGCGCGCCTGACCGACAGTGCGTCCCTGCCCACCCCTGATGTGGCCGGTTTGCCGACCGGACCCATGCCGTCCCATGACGCACGACCGAAAGCCGGGCCGGACAGCCTGCCCGAGGGCAAGGTGATGGGCACGATGCGGGAAACCGTCGATGCCACGACGCATGCGCAGTATCTGAAGGATGTTCGCGAGGAGCACCCCCTCTACACCGGGTCCGGGCTGGTGCATCCGGGCTTTCTGCTGCGCCGTGCGAACACCATCCTGCGGGACACGGTCCGGCTCGGCCCCTGGATCCACGTCGGCAGCGCGATCCAGCACCTGGGCACCCTGAGTGTCGGCAGCACGCTGGAAACCCGCGCCGTGGTGACCCGCCTCTATGACCACAAGGGTCACGGCTTCGTCGAACTGGACGTTCTGCTGATCGGCGAAGGCAGCAAGCCTGTTGCCAGCATCCACCATACGGCCATATACGAACCGCGTCAGATCCGGGCGGCCTGACCCGCAGCCGCACTGCCTGCCCCGTCCAACGGATGCGTATCATGCCGTCAATGCACTGCCTGTTCTCCGGTCTGGTTCTCGTCATGGCAATGTGGGCCGTGCAGTCGCAGGCACAGGATCTTCCGAAGAGCGAGACCGTGGAAGAGAAGGATGTCGAGTACGGCACCCTGTCGATCGTGGTGGAGAACGACTATTTCGCCGGGACGGATCAGGAATACACCAATGGCTTCCGCGTCGCCTATCTGCGCCCCAAGGGCAGCGTCAGTGATCTGACCGCCCTGCTGGGGCGGACGCTGCTGGGCGTCGACGACCGGCGCAAGCTCTATGGCGGGGTAGCGTTCGGGCAGAACCTCTACACACCATCGGACATCACCCAGTCGGCACCCCAGCCAGGCGACCATCCCTATGCCGGCTGGCTGTACGGCGAAGTCGCGGCCATTGCCGATGACGACACCCATGTGGAAACGGTGACCGCCAACGTCGGCATCGTCGGGCCGCTGGCGCTGGGCGAATTCGTGCAGAACACCTTTCACCAGTTGATCGACAGCGACATCGCACAGGGCTGGGACAATCAGTTGTCCAACGAACCCGGCCTGATCCTGAGCTATGACAGGACATGGCGTCCGTTCAAGGAACAGACCCGCCCCTGGGGTTTCGACCTGCTGCCCAGCGCGGGTCTGAGTCTCGGCAACGTCCTGACACAGGGCACGGCAGGTCTGACCGTGCGCCTCGGCCCTGACCTGGAGAACGACCTCGGTCCGCCACGCATCCGCCCCAGCCTTGCCGGTGGCGGCTTCATCGACGGTGAGGCACGCAGGCTGAACTGGTATTTCTTCGGCGGCGTGCAGAGCAGGTTCGTCCTGCGCAACATCTTCCTGGACGGCAACAGCTTCCGCAACAGCGCGCGGGTGAACAAGCGCAGCCTGGTGCACGACTTCCATCTCGGTGCCGCCGTGCGATGGGAAGGTGTCCGGCTGAGCTGGAGCATGGTGCGACGGACCGAGGAATTCGCAGGCCAGGTCGATCCCCATACATTCGCCGCGATCACGCTGACGGCACGGTACTGAGCGAAAATCGACCGCTGGCGCAGGAAACCATCCAATTTTGATGGAAATCGGACACCCGTTCGCGTATTTTCAAATCTGGTTTGGCAAGATTCTGGATTTTCCTGAAAAGCAATGTCGATTTCAATGAATTCAATAGAATATGTGTTAACTCCCCAGTTTCATGAACAAGAATGAAATGCTGGAGATCGAAATAAAGCTGGAAGGTCGAAGTCAATCGCTTGATTCGGCTTTCAAATCCCTTGGTGACACGCTCGGAAGGACAACTCGCGTCACGAGCATCTATTTCGACACGGCAGACCGGAGACTCTGGTCCAGGGGCCTGACATTGCGCCTTCGGGCCAAGGATGGTCGCCACGAACTCACCATGAAACGCGAGACCGGCGGGCTGGAGCGCAGTGAATGGTCCGCCGTGATCGACGGGCCTGTGCCGGATCCGGGCGCATTGCCCAGCGGTGCGCCACGGGAGGAGTTCGGCCTGATCCTGCCGGAGGAACTGACCGAGTGGCACCGGACAGAGGTGCGCCGCCAGAAGAAGGTCACCAACATCGGGGAGGCCACGGTGGAGGTCTCGCTGGACCGGGGGCGGATCATGGCAGCCGGGCGGGAGCTGCCAGTAGAGGAACTGGAGATCGAACTGCTGGGCGGGCCGGAGGACTCGGTCGCGCGGATCGCGCGGTCACAGGTGATGCAGCGCAGCGTCCACGTCGCGGTCGAGTCGAAGGCGGCGCGGGGCGTTGCCCTGGCGGAGGGCAGTTCGCCTGCTTCGCGCAAGTTCAAGCGCCCTGCCCTGACCCGGTCGGACACAGTGGCTTCCGCCTTCGCGACCATCGTTTCCGCAACGGCCCGACAGGTCGCCGGCAATCTGGCAGCGAGCCGTGACGGATCGGACCCGGAGGGTGTTCATCAGTTGCGGGTGGGACTGCGCAGGCTGCGGTCCGCCCTGTCGCTGTTTCGCGATCACCTCGGTCCGTCGGCAGAGGTACTGAAGACCGATGCGCGTTCGGCGCTGCAGGCCATGGGTCCCGCGCGCGATCTGGACGTCTTCCTGACCCAGATGCTGCCACCCGTGGAGGCCGCGCATCCCGCGTCGCAGCCGCTTCAACGCCTTCGCGGGATTGCGGAAGCTGCGCGTGCAGTGGCCTATGCCGATTTGCGGCGCACACTGGACGGTCGTCCCTTCAACCGGATGCTGCTGGATCTGCTTGGTGCCCAGGATGTGACCCTGTTGCTGAACGGCACGCCGGAGGCACCGCTGACACCGGTCGCGACCGGGTTGCTGCGCAAACGTCACCGGAAACTGATGCGGACCGGTGAGAACTTCGCCACGATGCCGCTGGAACAGCGCCACGAGGTGCGGATCGCGGCAAAGAAGCTCCGCTACGCCATCGATTTTCTGGGCGGCCTGTTCCCTGGCGAGACTGCCCGACCTTACCGGAAGGGCATGTCACGATTGCAGGATGATCTGGGTCACCTGAACGATGCGGCGGTGACATCCGACCTGGTTGACCGCCTGGCCGCAACAGATGCGGAGGCCCGGATCGGGGCCGCCGTGATAAAGGGATGGTATGCCCATCGGCTGGCGGCGATCGAGCCGGAAATGATCGAAGCCTGGCTGGCCTTCAGCAGCACCCCGGTCTTCTGGGAGCAGCGGAAGCCGCGCAAGTCCGGCAAGAAGGAGAAATGGCAGTGATCTCGGTACTGGTCGTGAATGCGAAGGGCGGCTGCGGCAAGACCACTGTCGCCACAAACCTGGCCACGGCCTTCGCCAACGCAGGTCTGCGGACCGGCCTGGCCGAGTGCGACCGGCAGGGGTCCAGCCTGAAATGGCTGAAGAGCCGCCCTGCCACCGCAGCACCCATCGAGTCACTGGACTGGCGCAAGGGCCGGGGCGACGTGCCGAAGAAGCTGGCCCGGCTGGTGATCGACGCAGGCGCCGGTGTCGACTCCGAACGGGTCCGCACCCTGCTGAAGGACGCGGACATGATCGTCATGCCTGTCCTGCCATCCGTCTTTGACGAGGCCGCCACGAAACGCTTCCTGAAACGGGTCGACGAACTGAAGCCCGTCCAGAAGGGGCGGAAGCCGGTAATGGTGATCGGCAACCGTGTCCGCCCCAACACCCGCGCGGCACGGGAACTGGACGAATTCCTGGCATCACTTGGTCATGACGTGGTGACCCGCCTGACGGATCGTGCGCTGTATCAGGATGTCGCGCGGCAGGGCCTTGGCATCTTCGATCTGCCCCCCTCCCGCCGTGCCAGCGTCATCGATGACTGGCTGCCCATGGTTCGACGGATCGAGGAAATCTGACGGTCGGTCATCGGGGGAACGCAGACATTTGTCCGACACTTCGCTCTGAACTCGTGCCCGGAACGATCAGATGCGGGTACGTCGTTCCACGACCTGGGGCGGCAGCATCAGACTGATGCTCGTCCCCACGCCGACCTCACTGTCGATGAGCATCTTTCCGCCTATCGACTCCATCGCCCGGCAGGAGAGATACAGACCGATCCCACCGCTTCCCTGTTTGCTAAGGAACGGATCCCGGACACCGGTCTCGAGAAGGCGATCAATCTTTTCCCGGGGTATTCCGGGACCATTGTCGGAAATGGTGACGCGAAGACCACCATCGTGGGCATCCGCCACATCCAGCCGAACCTCGCCACCGTCCTGCACATACTT